>CAZDAB010000756.1:0-1746 GCA_964502855.1 uncultured Desulfobacteraceae bacterium
TAATTGAACTGGTTCAGGATTTTGAAAACATAAGGGCAAAATGCAGAGAAAATCCCCCGAAATTAGCAAAATCAAATCCTGAATATCAGGCTTACACCAAACTCACCCATGGAGATAAAGAGGTGTTTATACGGCAGATGCTCCAAAAAGCGCTTGAGGCCTTCACAAAAAGAATATAAATAGAGAAGGCCTCTGTTCCTGTTACTCCTCGCTTATTATTACCCGTTCCATTTTATCCCCCTGCCGGATTGAATCCACCACATCCTGGCTGCTAACGACCTTTCCGAATACGGTGTGTTTTCCGTTCAAGTGCGGCTGTGGTGAATGCGTGATAAAGAACTGACTTCCGTTGGTGTTTGGCCCGGCGTTGGCCATGGAGATTACGCCGGTTTCGTGGGTCAGCGGATTATCCGCGACTTCATCTTCAAAACTGTAGCCGGGCCCCCCTGCACCGGTGCCTGTGGGATCTCCGCTCTGGATCATGAAATTGCTGATCACCCGGTGGAATGATACGCCGTCATAAAATCCCTTTCCGGCCAAGAATACGAAGTTGTTGACCGTTTTGGGCGCATGGTTGGGAAAAAGTTCTAATTTAATAATGCCCTTGTTGGTCTCGATTTCCGCCGTATACTTTTTGTTTGTATCAATTTGCATCTCGGGAGCACTATTCCATTTCAGCGTATTCATCAATAATACCTCCTTGGTATGAATTATAACCTATGAAGAACCGGCATAACTGATCGGATAAAAAACTCGTAAAAAAAAGAACGATGACGTCTGATATTTTCCACAATATCTTCACTTCTTGCATGATCCGGTGTATCACTGACAAATTTGAAAATAAAACATTTTGTATTAAACTTCCTGCACGCCTGAGCAACTGAAGCACCTTCCATGTCGATCAGGTCTGCATTCATGGAGATCTTTTTGCGTTCATCAGGGGCAAGAACGGCCATGTCACTGGTGGAAAGCGTAGCCGTTTGAAACCCATTTAAAATATCAGGGTTATGAATACACGGTCTTCTTGTTGTTAATTCATGTCTGTCATATTCAACAATTTTGTTTATGTGAAAGATCTCTCCCAGAGGATGTGAAATATTAGTTGCACCCGCTGCTCCGAGATTACAAACACAGACCGGGTGATGCTTATCACATGAATAACCGGTCGCCATAGCGGCGTTTGCTTTGCCGACACCTGAAATGATTAAAAAAATATGATTATTCCGAAATACGGCAAAAGGTTTTTTTCGGCGTTGCTTTAAAGACATGCCCAGGATAAAAGGCTTTGCCTCAAGCATGGTGGCCATGACGATTGCCGTTACAGTATGTTTTTCCACCGAGCCATCTCCTCAAGGGTTTGTATGGCTTTTCTTCCGTTATCTCCCAGAGATAAGGTAAAATTGTTGACATACAGGTCTATATGCCCGTCGATAACCTGATCATCCAGTTCCTGTGCATGCAATTTTACAAATTCCCGGGAGGCATTTTTGTTTTTCAACGCATATTGAACCGAATTTCGAAGAATGGATTCAATATCATCTTTCAGGTCAATGGCCGGGGGATCTTTCCTCACAGCAATACACCCCAAGGGAATGGGAAGTCCGGTTTCGTCTTCCCACCACTCACCCAGGTCGATTATTTGAACACAACCATATTCCGGAAATATGAACCGGCCTTCATGAATGATCAGCCCGGCGTCGTATCTTCCGATCCGGACCCCTTCAAGTATATTATCAAACCGGGTTA
>CAZDAB010000757.1:0-1746 GCA_964502855.1 uncultured Desulfobacteraceae bacterium
CATTCGTATGTTGAATGGATTAGAGAAAACATTGGAACGGAAAGTCCCAGAGCGAAAACGCCGCTGGCAGTTAGCTGAGGAAACGCCAGTGTATGGCGTAAAAAATGAATCGTTCCCTCAGGGCTGGCCCATTACTACTGAACATGTTTCCTGACACCTGACACCTGACACCTGAAACCAAATAGCCATAGCAATCTAAGCAAACAACAGTCTTGATTTACACCCCATATTGACCCGAAAATTTTTAAAGTCAATATAAAGAATATCTGAAATTCAGCCTATATCCAAATACCAATGCGGAACAATGGAGACGGTTATATCGTTGATTCTAATTTCATCATACAATTGATTTGAAGTAATAAACCCCCTTAAAGGCGAGTATTTCTCGAGAAAACTTCTATATGAACGTGACATTGAGGGCTTTTTGAGTGTTGTTTTTACCTCAATCGGGATTACTTCTCCCTGTTTCTCGATAATAAAATCGACTTCGGCTTTTGACTTGGTTCTCCAGTAATGTATGGGATAGCCCTGTTTGACCAGCTCGCTAGCAATAAAATTTTCGTTTAAGGCGCCGATATCGGTTCTGTTTGAAGGCTGAAGGAAATTTTTAATCGCCATATTTCGAAAACCGTTATCGACAAAAAAGAATTTTGGCGATTTTACAAGTTCCAGTCGCTTATTCTTAAAAAAAGGCGAGCTTCGTATGATGACGAATGTTTTCTCGAGAATATCTATTGCTTCAAGTAGTTCTTTGTAATTAAAGCCTGTTACCGCTGAAAGTTCATTGTAGTTTACACTGTTACCTATTTGAAGTGCCAGGGCGCTGATCAATTTGGTTAATTTGAATTCATTACGATAATTGAGTATTTGGTTGATCTCCCGGAGAAGGAATGTATTGAAAATATTTTTGATAACCGTTTCTTTTTCATTATTTGTTGAAGAAAGAACAACCCTTGGATATCCACCATAAATGTTGAATTCGGCATAATAGCTGTTGGTCCTTTTTATAATTTCAGGACTTAAATCAGACGTTTGGGCCAACAGTCGGGACAGTTTGGGGTCTCTATAATTTAAGAACTCCCTAAATGAAAATGGATAAAGATTAAATATAAATATACGACCCACTAGATACTGTATACTCTTTACGGACAATTCAGTCGAAGAGGAGCCTGTAATGAAAAGCTTGGCCGGATAATTGTCATAAATATATTTCAGATTTTTTCCACCCTCGGTCGCGTATTGGAACTCGTCAATGAAGACATATTCCTGACCCTTTACGTGGAGGTCGGCGAAAGCTTTTACATCGTGGACAAACAGGTTGAGTTCATCCCTATCTTCAAAATCAATGATACTGATTTTGCTGGAATCCAACTGATCGGCAATATGATACATAAGTGTTGTTTTTCCACACTGCCGGGGGCCAATAATTGCTATAATTTCAGGAGAATTAATAACCGATGCGATGTCACTTTCAAGTAAACGCGGAATATAATCATTCACTTTTCTCATACTTTACCCCCCTATTTTTATAATATAATAAATAATAGCAGGATTAATATATAATTTTTTGATATAAAAGTAAAGATAAAATTTCAAAAAGCAGGGATCGTACAGAAGATATTTCGTCCTAAATTGAGCGATTGCCGAGTCTGCCAGGATGCTGCTCTATTCTTTTAACCATGATGGCGTCGTCAATCCCCACGGCATATATTGATCCTGCCAGTATATCTTTTTGGGATGCGCCCA
>CAZDAB010000758.1:0-1746 GCA_964502855.1 uncultured Desulfobacteraceae bacterium
TTTAAATCGGTCACCTCAATAGCAGTTTCGTAAATATGTTGGTACCGATCTTGAGCGTCTAATTTGATGCGAGGCACAATGGCAAACCTCCCCTATTGTGATTGAATTTGGACTGTCGGTATCAGCCGGAATATGCATGATTATAAGAAAGTATGGACCCTGTCATAATAAAAGTCCTTATAGATTCTGGTTTATTAAAATATTATACACATACAGTTTTCAAATATCAATCTTTCAACATCATAGTCTATTTTAAAGGGGATAAAGTTATAATCGAATGGATGTCCCGAAGATTTCACAAAACTATCCGGTTAATAATCAACCCAGATTTCGGCTTCGTTTCCGCAAATAAGACAAACCGCATTCGCTTTAGTTTTTTGCTTAATTGCTTTCGAGGCCGATTTCGATTCGGCATTTTGGATCTCTTCTTCAGGTTCTAGAGAGCAGGTAATCATCATTTCAGCTTCGTTTCCGCAATTTTTGCACTGACAAACTTGTTTAAACTTTTTTTCTACCATATCCTTTCTCCTTATTATATCAATACTAAAAAAATAGGTGCTTCTTGTGTGTGATTAAAGATACCTTGATATTAGATGAAATCTGCTAAATTGACATGTATCAAATCGGAACTGTAAATATCAAGCAAGTATCATTTTTCATATATCGTTTTCTGATCTCAGGTCTGGCGTTATCTATGATCTATTGAGAATATTTTGTGCATCGTTTATTTCAAATTCGTTTAACGTTTAATAAATATCAATGACGAAATGCCCAAAAAACTTTAATCAAGGATCAAGGTTAGACCCCATTCATTTATTATCATTATACATAAGCTTTTACTTTGACCTGAATACTTTCTTTCTATGCCAATTTAAATTATCCTTTTCCACCCAGAATTTTAGCGCATTCGATCTGAAAATGCTACGGCCCTGAATTATTCGCCGGGCGGTCAGATATATGACAGGTGATCAGCGGAGAACTCTTTTTACGGTCTCTGTGAGCTTGGTATCACTGTGTGTCGCATGGTGGCACCCTTTCATAAAGGCTGCGTTTCCTTTCCTTTGTCAGTGCCTTTTGGAGGATCCACTCGGTTTGACTATATCGGTCTTTTTTCTTAATCAGCAACCAGTTCTTTTCGCCCCGCCCTTTCATTTGAACCAATGTGAAAGCTCCTTTAAGAATGTTACCATGAAGTTCCATAACCATCTTCCCGCTTTCAAGAGCTTCCATAGGATCATTTTTCTCAAGGAGACTGTAGGTCCCTGAATCCCAGATAACGACCGCACCGGACCCGTACTGACCTTCTGGGATGATTCCCTCAAAATCGAAGTACTCCAATAAATGGTCATCCACCATGACCGCAAGTCTCTTATCGGCCGGGTTCAAAGATGGACCTTTGGGTATGGCCCATGACTTTAAAACGCCACCTATTTCCAACCGAAAATCGTAGTGGAGTTGGCGAGCGTGATGCTCATGTATAACAAATCGCATAACAGAAAAATTCTTGTTGGTAAGAAAGTATGGACTCTGTCATAATGAAAGTCCTTATAGATTCTGGTTTATTAAAATATTATAGACATACCGTTTTCAAATATCAATCTTTCACCGTCATAGTCTATTTTAAAGGGGATAAAGTTATAATCGAATGGACGTACCGAAGATCACACAGCGAAGGGTAATAATCGAAGATTAAGGTTTGATATTCATATAAAGGTCTTCGATTTGGAGTCATGACGATTTTGTTTT
>CAZDAB010000759.1:0-1743 GCA_964502855.1 uncultured Desulfobacteraceae bacterium
GACATGGTCAATTTAAACATGTTTATGATCATGAGAACTTTGGACTCTCAAGTTATTAGCAAAACAGGCATTAATTACATTCAACTTCATGCTAAATGGAAACCCGAAGATGTTTATAATTTAAAAAAGAGTATTAATCATAATTTAGATTATTTGAAAACCATTTGTGTAATAGAACCGGTAATACCAAGCGAATCATATATAAATGAACTTCTTGATATTTCAGATTTTCTTCTTATGGATTATTCTTATAGAGGTGGAACCGGGAAAAATATCGAATTAAGAATGATAGAAAAAATTATCAATCTATTGGCGAAAACAAAAGTTTTTATCGCCGGTGGGCTTAATGTTAACAATGTTGCTAACTACATTAAAGAATTTGAACCTTACGGAGTCGATGTTCAGACAGGGGTTGAAAAGGAAGGAGAAAAGGGAATTAAAGATAAGAATAAAATCCTAAAATTTAAACAAACCGTCTATAGTGTCAGTGCTTCAAATCTGGCTGTTTAAACCCCAAAATACACCCGCACCCTACTCTCAAAATCCTCAGCGTTTGGCTTTCCCACTTTTCAGTACCATGCTCTCGTCAATAGGGAAAAAGAGAATGGGCTTGAAATTGCGCGTTTCCATTACTCCAATTTGAAATTACAAAAGCAAACATACCCTGACCCTCAGGAACTAATCAGTTTAAAATTAAAATATAGATATCTCTCAGTACGCTCAGGATATCATCCATTGTAAAAACCTGTGATAAGTCTGATTATGTTGCAAGCACACCTAACCATTTAAAATTGTTGGCATCTCCGATATGGCCCATGGATATTCAAAATTCTATTATAAACAACACGTTATAAACAAAACTACAATTTTGAAGGAAAACCGGCAACATAACAATTTACCGGTATACATACTCTTTCCATCTGGTCATATGGCCTTTTTCCCCCTATTAAAGGCTGTCAAGCCATGCCAGGATTTCGGTTTTATTTTCCCAAGCAATCAATTTATTGATCTCTGGGTCTTCAAAGATACTGGATTTCATGTGTTCGATTAATCTTTTTTGCACCGCTTTCTTACGAGTCAAATCCATGTGGGTATAAATCGTAGTGGATTGAATATCTTCATGTCCTAAGCGATTTTGTATATCCGTAAGACTTTTTCCGGATAAAAGCAGACTGACCGCGCAACTGTGACGGAAGCTATGAACCGGATTGATATTTATTAGGCGTTTTGGATCCAAAGCCTTCTGGAGATATTTTTTACAGATGCGGTAAATACCGTGCCGGGTTATTTCTTCACCGCGCTGATTGATAAACAAGCGGTGCTGATAAAGCGGTTTGGGTTTGATACGGTATTGGGTACTATAGCGTTTGATAAGCTGAACGGTTCTTTGTCCCAGTTCTATTTGACGATAGCGGTTGCCTTTACCCAGGATGATCAACGTATTATTTTGAGGATCGAAATGGTCAAGGTTAAGCGTTGCGATCTCACTGGCCCTGGCGCCGGAGTCCTCAAGCAGATGAAGGATGGTGTAATCACGAAAGCCGTTCTTTTTAATGAGATTGACGCAATGAAAAACTTTCAGGATTTCATCCGGATAGAGAAAGCCGATCAGTTGTTTTTGAGCGCGTTTCTGAGGAATATCCAATATCCGTTGAGCCTCCTCCCGATTTTCCGGATACATTAGCCGTATCATTTTGGCCAATGATTTTATGGCGGCCAGCCGGTGGTTTCGGGTTCGGACCA
>CAZDAB010000760.1:0-1737 GCA_964502855.1 uncultured Desulfobacteraceae bacterium
TGACATGGTCAATTTAAACATGTTTATGATCATGAGAACTTTGGACTCTCAAGTTCATAATAAGGACGAATTTATGAAAGGCGGTAACATCAATAATAGAATCGGCATAGCCTCTTTGCTTGAAAGCACAGAGATTAAAGACTACTTTAATACCTTTTTAGTACTTATTGGCGGGGTTGAATTTGTAATATTTGTCGCCCATTTTATCGGCGCTATTGGTCCTAACAAAGAGCCATTTCTCTGGAAACAGTACTTTTTCATATCTTTTATTGCTCCGGTTGTGCTGATATTTGTCATCGGGCTTATCGTTGTCGGTTTTAACTATTATGTATATGGAAAGCAAGAGTCGACCCTATTTCATGAAAAAAGTCCTTTGGTTGGGACAAAAATAAAAAGATTCGGCCACAGTTTCAACTTCCTGCTTTCTGTAATCTATCAGGTACCGATTCTTGTCGGTATGATTATTTTAGGATTAGGATCTGTTGTTTTATACAAGTTTGATGTTGTCATTCACGTATTAGGGCAAGTCGGAGAGAGAACGGCATTTTATCTTCTGATAATTTTGTGTGTGTGTGTTGGCGGTGGATTAATTTATCTTCTGTTCTGCCTGTACTGGAAGTTTAAACTGCATAAATATGAAATCCAGCAGCAGTGGGAATACAAACAAAAAGTTATCGAAAAGTCCGGTCTTATTATTCTTAATAATAATACGGTCGTTAACGGAGAGGGAAAGCTTATTTCCTATGATGGGATGATTGAAACCGCTCGAGATGAAGTCGTAAAAGAAAAATCTTTAGTTCCCCTTGCAGAGAAGCTGTTGTTAAAGTGAGACCTTTGAAAAACGCCCCTTTTTGCCCAATTTCTACGTCAGTCTCAAATTTTAATCCTCGAAATACTCAATGTATTTCTGTGGTTAAAATTTCCGCGTTCCTTGAACTTGAACAAAAATGAACATTTTTCAAAGGTCTCAAAGTAAGGGTGATTGTAGATGGGTGAGCTAAACCGGAAAGGTGATCTCAATCACTCTTAATCATCCCTGCCAACGCCTCTAAGGCCATACCGTACCCCTTAACCCCAAATCCTGCAATCTGGGCGGTTGCAACATCTGATATCATGGACGTTTGTCTGAACGGTTTCCTTTTGTAAATATTGGAAATGTGTATTTCGATGATGGGAATGTCGAGTAAAAGGAGTGCGTCCCGGATAGCGATACTTGTGTGGGTGTAGGCAGCAGGATTTATAATAATTCCTTTTTGCAGAGCCACGGCTTCCTGTATTTTATCAACAATGGCCCCTTCATGGTTGGATTGAAAGGTTTCCACGGCAAGGCCAAGTTTTTCCCCAAGTTTTTCAAGGTCGGAATTAATTTCATCCAATGTTGTATTGCCGTATAGTTCAGGCTCTCTTTTTCCCAGCATATTCAGATTTGGGCCGTGGATGACCAGGACGTTACTCGTGTTTTTACTTTGTCCCATTTTATTATCCCATTATTTTACCCGCTGATTAAGTCCCGGAATCTATCTATGGTTTTTTTATAGTCCGGGTTTTTAAAAATTGCCGATCCGGCAACAAAAACATCAACTCCGGCATCTGAAATCATTTTAATGGTTTTTTCGTTTACCCCTCCGTCAATCTCAATAAGGGTAGCAAGCCCCCGGTCCCGGATCATTTTGCGAAGGGCCCTGACCCTGTCTAAACTGTTGGGTATAAACTCTTGGCCTCCGAATCCCGGATTAA
>CAZDAB010000761.1:0-1732 GCA_964502855.1 uncultured Desulfobacteraceae bacterium
CGAGGTCCTCTATTTCCGGGTCTTGAATTTTGATAAAACTCTTAATGTAATCAGCATAATCTTTTATGAGCTGGTCTCTGAGTTCAAAGACATTCAATATTAGCCTCCTTTAAAGGACTTCACGTATGTTTTTAGAATCTTTGGGGAGGTTGTTCGCTGCGCTGACTTAACCAATGTCCTTCACTGCTTCTTTTCCAGAACATAACTCATCCAATCTAAAAATTGATTAAAGTGAGCTAAAACCAACTAAAATTGAAAACATTTAACAGGGGCAAGGCAAGCAGGGTGGTTGCCTGGATGACATCTTGTTTTTTATTATTTCTCAGACCGGGCATGGAGGCCTCTTTCTTATATTTTTAAACTGGCAGGTCTGGTGGATCTTTATTGAACTTTAAAATAAAATCCACGGCCCGAGCGGCGGGGAACTGAAAGATTTATTATGGGGAGTGTACCAACCGAGAAGAATAAAGGAATCTGCTCTTGACTCTTTTGCAACAGATTTAATTCATATTTCACCGCTACCCGTCTTTGAGCCCGACTTCGAAAATTAATAAACGTTTCCTAAAATTTAAGGAAAAATTCGAACATTCTGAGCAACCTTACTCCTATGAAATTATTTGTCAAGGATTTTAGGTTATTGGGAATGAATACTAACTTTAACAAAACCGAACAGTTTCAATTGCATTCACACCTATACTTCATATAACCTATTAATATCTTGCCAAATGTTGTGGTGTTTGTGAATATAAAGATTCCTTCATGCAATAAAGTCTTTCCACAACAACCATTAACCATACAAGGAAATGATTATGAAATGGTTTCTTTATGCAATTAGCTTAGTCTATATCTCTATTGGGTGTTGCTCGATTCTTTATACCAATGAAACCAAAAATATTGTGAAAAGTATATTCAGCAATATTGATCAAAAAATTCTCTCAGCCTTACCGTTTATATTTGGTATCCTTTTTATCCTTTCTGCATCAGCCACACGTATTCCATGGATTTTTAGAGTAATTGGACTCATGGCTGTCATTGAAGGCGTGGTTTTCTTTTTAATTTCCAAGGACTTGTATGATAAATTTATGGATTGGTATCTCAATTCATTATCAGATCAAACATACAGACTATCTGGGATTCTTGGCATAATCCTTGGAACCGCATTTTTATCTTGGATTCTGTAGACACGGAGGAGAAACATACCATGGCCCTTACGAAAATTCAGATCGTTGAAGCAGTCCAGAGTCAGACCGGTTTCCCAAAGAACAGATCCTCAGAACTTGTAGAAACCCTTCTTAAAATCATCAAAGACACTTTGACATCAGGTGAGGATGTTATGATAAGCAGATTCGGCAAATTCTGTGTCAATCAGAAAAATGAACGTAGAGGCCGGAACCCAGCTACCGGCGATGATATGATGCTGGCACCCAGAAAGGTTGTTACATTTAAATGTTCCGGTAAGTTGAGGAATGGGATTAACAGCAATTAAGACAAAAGGTTTAATGAAATGGCCTGCCTTCCCGTTCCAAAATTGCGTTCATCTTGCCAGTATATTGGGCAGATTTGTCAATGATCACCCTAATGGAGCCACCCATGATCGCCGTAATGGAGCCATTAAATAAGCCCAAAAACGATTTCAGACAGCCTTTTCAAATTAGTGTTTTTCACCTCCTTTCGAGGAATGAATTTAGATATCTTATCTTCTGAATTTCTTATTACGTCTTGATTCAATTTC
>CAZDAB010000762.1:0-1732 GCA_964502855.1 uncultured Desulfobacteraceae bacterium
TTTGAGATAATCGGCCAGGGAGGAAGTAGATCTATAATTGCTGGGGAAACTTTGATATTCCTTTACCAGAAAGGCCGCCACCTGAATTCGGTCGGACTCGACATCTTGGGGATTGACGCCGTAGTTGCCTATCAAAGGATAGGTCATGGTTACCATCTGGCCCCTGTAAGACGGGTCGGTAAGAACCTCCTGGTATCCGGTCATACTGGTATTGAACACCACTTCACCCCCGATTTCACCGGGTCCGGTAAAACTTTTACAGGTAAAGGTTCGTCCGTCTTCCAGGGCTAAAAGTGCTTTCATGCAAATATGTTAAGGCAGATACATCAAACATGCAACCGTTCAGCAGACAAAGTTACAAATTTTAATTCATTGTGTAGTTTTCAAACTTTCTGCCAGTCTTCGCCCCATTCTTCGGCGCCGACAGATTCTTTTGCCAGAACATCGAGGGAAACCGCCTGCACCTTGCGAAAGACTTCTGTATAATTCTTTTTTTCGCCGTTCACCGTCAACAGGTCGTTTTCTATGGAAATACCGAAAAGCTTTTGGTTTTCCTCTAAATAAGGGAGAATCAGCTCCCAATCGGCGGGACTTAAGTCGACGAATTCGCCGCCGTTCAACTGGTCCACAACCACCTTATGGTGGGGATCCCTTAAATAGATGGCGCCCCCGGAAGCCAATGAGAAGAGATTGGAGCCCGGATAAGGGGTGGCCTGATCGATAATGTTGGCCTCGTCGTCGAACTCGATGCCGTTGAGCACAACAAAACCGCCGCCGTTGAGCGGATCGCCGGCCATAAATGACTCCGCCAGATAATCGAGACAGGTGCCGTTGATCACAACCCTGGGACGTCCTACTGCATTAATCAAAGGACGGCCGGCAGCATTGCCCAGAACAAATACGGTTCCACCTTTGGCGCCGTACATGAACGTCTGACCCACATCGCCGTATATAACCAGTTTGCCGCGTTTCATAATCTGGCCCAGTTGATCCTGAGCATTTCCGTGGACATATATTTTAAGTCCGTCGATGCCGGAAGCAAGGTAGTCGCCGGAACTGTCGTAAACATCTATCCTAACGTCATCGGAGTCGGTTGACAGTCCGCAGCCACAGAATCGCTGTCCCCTATACCCATAGCAGATGAACGTTTTCCATCCCAGTTTATAGGCGGCACAGATCAGACGCGCGTCACAGCTATCGCCTTCAGCCGGGAATTCCCGGGCATTAATGACCAGGACTTTTTCATTGCCTTCAGGGGAACGCAGACGATCTCGTATCTTCCAGTCGATGTAACGATATGTCCGGGCAGTATTATCAGAAAGATTGGGCGAATCCTGAAAAATTGACGTCAGGCTTTGTCTAATGAGTTGCAGTATTGAACTTCGTTTCTTATCTCCGGTTGGAAATCGACGGTCCATAAGGTGCGTCAGGATCTCGATGGCTTTTGATTTGACCCTGTCATTTCCGGCGGCCTGTTTTTTAATCTCTTGGCAAAAGTATCTGATGGAAGGATAATCCCAGACGGCCATCTGCAGGCAACAATAATCCTTAAAATCAGAGATATTGTCAAGAGACAGACCTTGCGTCAACGCCTGATGGATTTCGGCGGCATTTGCCGGTGTTACAATTTCGGGGGTTATTTTATATGGTTTTTGATGTTGAGGTGTCTTAACCACGTCTCCGAATTTATTTGTACACACGAGTTTTTTGGAGCCGTCTCCCTTGCCGGCGT
>CAZDAB010000763.1:0-1730 GCA_964502855.1 uncultured Desulfobacteraceae bacterium
TTTGATGGGAAAAAAGATAAAGACAAAGCCATCATGTATTTTAAAAAAGTGGCGACCGATTCCGGCTTTTATAAAGAAGCCGTGGTTCAAGTTGCATTTTTATACCAGGAACAGGAAAAAATTGAGGACGCCATACAATTTTTAAAAGATGTTATTAAAAAAATACCTGATGATCCTGATATCTTACTCTATCTGGGTTCATTTTATGAAGATAAAGGGGAATTCCAAGAAGCGGAAAACGTTCTTAAACAGGGACTCAAGATTGATTCTGATAATACAAGGCTCCGTTTTCGCCTGGGCGTTGTTTATGACAAGTGGGGAAAGAAAGAAGCATCCATAGAAGAGATGAAGACGGTGATAAGTCTTGACGAAAAGGATGCCAATGCATTGAATTATCTCGGTTATACCTATGCAGAGCTTGGGGAGAATCTGGATGAGGCCGAACGTCTTATCAAGGCAGCTTTAAAACAAAAACCTGATGACGGTTATATCACAGACAGCCTGGGGTGGGTATACTATAAGAAAGGACTTTTTGACAAGGCCTTGAAATATCTAGAAAAAGCCGTAAGCCTTGTACCTGACGACCCGATTATCCTGGAGCATTTAGGAGATATATACCTGAAGATAAGTAACAAGAAAAAAGCCCTACAATTCTACAAACGTTCGTTGTTGAAAAAAGAAAAAGACAAAGATGATCTTGAGAAAAAGATACAGGGATTATCCGGTCAATGAAATACCCAGCATACACTCGGCACCTTACAACAATTTTTTTAATCGGCATTTTTTTATTTTTATCCTGCAGCAGCATTACATCACGTATTCCGGAAAAACCCGGGGACCTTAAGACGTTATCTGAAGCCGGGGAACTTATTTCGTATCTGAAAAATCAAAATCTTCATCTCAAAACCTTCAAAGGCGTTGGAAGGATAACATTTTTTGAAAATGAAAAAAAACATCTTACCACCCGTGTGGCGTGGGTAGGATCCATACCGGACAGACTTCGTATCGTACTCCGAAGCGTTTCAGGACAGCCTGTGGTAAGCTTTGCATCTGACGGTCAGTGGCTCTATCTTTTGAATCATGCACGGGGTAAATTTTATAAACGGCGCTCCGGAAATTCCACAATGAAAAGATTCTTTTCAATACCCGTGGAATCCGACGATATTGTTAATATTCTGGCCGGCCGTGTTTCTGTTGATAGTTTTGATTCTGCCGTTGTTATAAAAAATAGTCCTCCCGGAGGCAGGTCCCATGTTACTTCAAACCGCCTCACTCCCTTATCGACTCAGGAGGAGCCTTGCGCACATGAAGATGGATATATCCTGGTTCTAAAAAAAGGATGGGGGAACGTTTGTCAGAAGATATACCTTGATTCCAACAAAAAACAGGTGCTCAAGGTGGAAAAATTTTATTCTACCGGTGATCTCAAGTATCGGGCGGAGTTTAAAACAATGCAGGATATAGAGGGTTACCGGGTCCCTTCCCGCCTGGTGTTTTCAACCGATGACGGTTCCGGTTTCCAGCTCGATGTTGACAGATACTTGGCCGGTGTTTCGGTTTTACCATCACTGTTTGTGTTGACGCCGCCGGAGTAGAAAAGGGGTTCAAGGTTCAGGTGTCAGGTGCCAGGAAATAATAGTTAATAATCAATGGCTAACAATTAATAAACGTCTCTGAAATTCTACAATTGGTTGAAATTAAAGATCTTTTAATAGCTCCTGGTTTATGCC
>CAZDAB010000764.1:0-1729 GCA_964502855.1 uncultured Desulfobacteraceae bacterium
GCGCGCCTGCTTTGGGAGCAGGAAGTCGGAGGTTCAAATCCTCTCGCCCCGACCAGCCTTCGCTTCAAAACAAAGTTAAACAAGCTTCTTCTAAAGAATAAATCTTAAGCACCTCTAAGATTGATGAACTCGTAAAAAGTCAAAATTGAGACGGCAAAGAAAAAAGTTCAAGTTCCCCCGCATAAATCTATCGGGATAAAAAGGCGTCGCGAATTTCGTGGAATGAGGCGTACTTATGTACGCCGCAGTGAACACGAAATGAAGCGCAACGCAGAAATTAGACTTTTTACGAAGCCGTCAAGATTATTAGGAAAATAGTAAAACTCATGTTGTCATTCCTTGATAAGATACCATATTCGATCCTCATTGTGCTTTCGTTTATCATGCTTCTTCTTCCATTTAGGCCCATGCCCCATGTTTTAGAAAAGCTGATTGTGCTGAAAAATGGAACCCTGAATAACCCCATGGATATTTTTGATCTATTTTTTCACACAGCTCCATTGATCCTTTTGATCATTAAATTTTTCAGAGATTACTTAAATGCATAATAAATCAAACACATAAAATATTTTTCCCGTTTTGTTTACGATCATTTAGGGTTATATCATATGTCTTCCACTTAATGGTTATAACTAAACCGGCAAGCCTACAGTTTCAAATCCGGATCTTTGACTGCTTCTATGGTTTCCGGTTGCCAACGGGGATTGTCATCTTTGTCTACCAAACGCGCCCTTACCCCTTCAACATAATCGGGATGATTCAAAATAAAACGCGCTGCTGCGAGTTCCGTCTGAAAAACCTCTTCAAGAGGAAGATGCTCGTTGTGCCGTAAAAGTTTCAGGGTCACCACCAGTGCCGTGGGAGATCTTTCCGCCAGGCGATCAAAGACCTGGTCGCAAAGGCGGGTTTGTATACTGCATTGTCTCAGCGATTTTATGATTTCTACAAGAGAGCTTTTTCCTTCAAAATAGGTTGCCACCCATTCGTCCATATCGGTGTTGGCGGTAATGTCTTTTTTAAAAAATGGATCCAGTGCCGAGGCCAGCTGCTTTGCAGCCTGGTTCCTCGAACCCGTCAGCTTTGTCTTATATCCTTCCAAAATATTTATCAGTTCCGGCAGCCGATCCCATGGCGATAAATGCGTTGCAAACCCCACACGGACGGTTTCGGCTCCCTTCATTTCATAGCCGGTCAGCCCCAGATACTCGGGATAACCTGCAGGGCATTTGTCAAACATCCAACCGGTTGAGCCCACATCCGGGAAAAAACCGATTCTTGTCTCCGGCATGGCCATACGGGTGCGCTCTGTGGCCACTGCCATGTCGGCCGAAGCTGTCAGCCCCAGTCCTGCCCCCATGGTGATGCCGTCGGCAAGGACGATCACCGGTTTGGGAAACCCATGGAGCCGCAAGAGCATGTCGTACTCTTGTTCCAGAATCAGATCTGCACCCAAGGCGCTTTTCTGCTGTATGGCCCGGGCCAGTGCCTTAACATCTCCACCGGCGCAAAATCCTCTCTCACCGGCGCCATAAAACAGGACGAACCGGTAGCGTTCATCGGCCTCTATTTCGTCCAGGGCTTTCTGGATTGAACGGATCATTTCAAGGTTGAGGCTGTTCAAGGCGCGAGGACGGTTGAGTACGATGCTCATCATCCCTTGCCGCCGCCGAATCAGGACGAACCCCGCAGTAAGATGCAAAGTTAGGCGCAATTAGATTGGCATTTTTTG
>CAZDAB010000765.1:0-1726 GCA_964502855.1 uncultured Desulfobacteraceae bacterium
CAACAACTTCTGCGGCGTCTTTTTTATTAAGGGCTGCTTTATCCTTTAGTTTATTAACCAAGTCTGATCTGTTCATATAAGCTCCTTGAGACCTTTGAAAAACATCCTAATTCCGGTGTCAGGTGGTACATCCCGCTAAAAGCGGGAAACATTTTCCAACGGTTTCTCCTTTTTAATGAATAGCAAAAACATATTATAATGAGTTACATTGTAATTGATGAAGCAAATTAATTAGTTATATAGAGCGTTAATTACTTTCAAGTCAAGCACTTTTTTATATTTTTAAAACAGTTGGTTATTCTATCTGTTCCGATGACGCTTCTCCGAGAGTTATAATTTCTTCGGGCGTGGGGAGGTCTTTCAGATCCTTGAGATCGAATACTTCAAGAAATTGCTTTGTTGTCGCATAAATAAGGGGGCGGCCGGGAATTTCCTTTTTCCCCAAAATCCGGATCAGTCTCCGCTCAAGCAGCATGCGAAGGATTCCGCCGCAGTTAACCCCCCGGACATATTCTATATCACTGCGAATGATCGGCTGTTTGTAAGCAATGATTGCCAGAGTTTCCAAAGCGGCCTTGGAGAGACGCAGCGCTTTCGGCTGAATTAACCGTTTGATCCATTCCCTGTATTCGGGTCGGGTACGAATCTGGTAGCCGCCGGCGACTTCCCGTAAAAAGAAACCGCCTTTGCGGGCTTCATATTCTTTTGAAAGTTCGGAAAGTGCGTTTCGGATCTCTTTTTTCCCGGACTGGGTGAGTATATTATTAATATGGTCAATCGTAAGTGGTTCCCCAGCCACCAGCAAAAGACTTTCGATGATGTTTTTTATTTCTTCCATTATAAATAAAAGAGTCTGATAATGCCTGTCTGGGTATGCTGTGCAACCCGTATCAGTGAGAGCCTAACCATTTCAAGAATTGCAAGAAATGTCACAACCACCTCGCTTTTATCAGCATTTTTGGAAAACAGCTCATTAAACGTTACCGATCCCTTGGTTTCAAAAATATCCACTATCTGAACGATTCTGTCTCTGACCGTAATGGTGTCGGCATTAATCTCCATCCGGCCAATGGGGGTGATGTTTTCAAGTATTTTTTGGAACGCATCGATAAGTTCAAATAACCCGACATCTATGACTGCTTCCTCCCGGTTAAGCAAATAATCTTCCTGCCCTGGATATCTGACAAAGGTATCTTCCCCCAGAAGATCCCTTTTCGCCAGCTTTTCAGCTGCTGACTTAATCCGGAGGTATTCCTCAAGGGGCCTGATAATTTCAAGGCGGGGGTCTTCGTCTTCATCCTCGTCTTCATGGGCTGGAAGGAGCATTCTTGACTTTATTTGTGTCAGGGTGGATGCCAACACAAGAAATTCCCCGGCCACATCTATGTTCATGGCCTTCATCCACTCTAAATATTCCAGATACTGTTCCGTTATCAGAGCGATGGGAATATCATAGATGTCAACCTCATGTTTTTTAATAAGGTGCACCAAAAGGTCCATGGGACCTTCAAAGATATTTTCGAGCTGTACTTGATAACATTCATCAGGAGTCATGATGGATAACGGATGTTAAGATTGAAAATTGACGAAAGCCGTTAGTAATACTCAATAGTCAATGGAAACTATAGTTTTACAGCCGCTCTTACCTCTGCCATGGTCCGGAGGGCAACCCGTCGTGCTTTTTCGCATCCGTCCGTAATGATGTCGTCGACAAGTTGTGGCCGGG
>CAZDAB010000766.1:0-1722 GCA_964502855.1 uncultured Desulfobacteraceae bacterium
TCAGTTTTGATTTATTTAACAATTTAACCGTCGCGCCCGAAAAAATAATATGATAATTTAATAAAAAGTATCCGGCGGCTCCTAAAAGAGCCAGGAGAATATAAGAGCTCAATTTTTTCATCATTATATGGATTCCTATATCAAATTTTCTTTATTTGCTACAGGGAGTGTTTATCAGCTTATGGGTTTTTATTCAACACCTATTATACCCGCTTCGCTGATGAATATATGACGGACATAGGGACAGAACCAAATATAAAAACATTGCGAATATTCAAGGAGAAACTAAAATCTGCAATTGATAGGTAGTGTTCAAAAACCGTAGGATTTATCCCATCTTCCTTCATGGCGTTGTTATGTTTTATTACGTCGTTCATTGCTGAACAATTCTATCTTTCCCAAAAATTTCAGGGTTACAATGTCCATCAGAATGGACCCAACCGTCTCGAGGGTCTTTCTAACAGGCGTATTTCTCACGTAATTCCACCTGGAATCTTTCGGAGTGTTTTCAGGCGTATTGAGATTCTGAACGATGGGAGGCTCAAGTGTTTTAAAATCAGCCGAGTGAACCCTAATCCATGCATCGCCGCCCGGCAGAATGTCCGTCAGGTAATCCAGAGAAACCTGCCCCTTATCAAAAATCTCAGTGGTCAACTGCTGACCGGCTTTCAAATTACCAATGGTTGCATCCGGAATTGTTTCGACAAGATTCCAGCCTGCAAACAGGATGTCTTCTCCCATGTGTATGACGCTGCCGAAAACTCCCTGAACCAAATCTCCCAAAACAGCTTCTTTTACCTTGGAGAAAAAGAATCCCGCACGTTTGATAAACCCCTGGGGCGCTGTTTCACCGTCCGGACGCCACGCGCCGAAACTCAAAGCGCTGCCTAAGTCTTTAAAAAAATCAACAATTGAACCGATACACCCCCTTTGATGAGTCTCCTGAATCTGGTTATTTTGATCCCTGTATTTTATTTTAGAACCGAAAAAAAGATCCTGGAAAAAGTTATTCATATTGCTGAAGGCATCTGAAACATCCTTTCCTATTCTGCCCCAAAAGGATTCCTGATCCTGGGGATGGGACACAACTTTTTTTTCATCCAGATAATAGTGATCGCCTCCGGGATTACTAAGGAGTTGATCGTCTATATATTTTTCCAGATCACTTTTTTGTCCGGTCTGCAATTCCGGGGGGGCCTGTTTTTGATATGCTGCCACAGCATCCTTGCCGGCGATAATCCTTGAAGGGGATGTCAAGGTTGTGCGAGGAAGCGACAGAAGCAACTCGGGTGATTGTGCCATGCGGGGATCATTGATGACGGCGGCGCAGTCCGCCTCCAAAATTGATTGGAAACTGATCTGATTATCCGAGGATATTTTGGTTGTGTCGGGTTGATTTTGGCTGACAGCATCTATGAAAAGAATATTTTGAAGATTCACACATTCGTCCTTTTGAAAAGAATTTATTTCATTAGTCCTGCAAGATCATGCAAGACCGGTGCCAATGTCCCTGTACTGCGGCCTTCAGTAAAAGACCCTTATTTCAATATATTATTCCAAAATCAAATCTAAAGGGTTCGTTTAATTAGATTCGGGCAGGCAGAATTTTCCTATGTGGGGGAACTTTCGGGACATTTTAATAATCTCCTTTTCAACCCAAAAATGGCAAATTCAAGTTAGTTCGCTTCGCTCACAATTGGAATGATGGAACAATGGAATACT
>CAZDAB010000767.1:0-1719 GCA_964502855.1 uncultured Desulfobacteraceae bacterium
TCGAGGTAAAGCGGATCAGAAATGCGACCCACATGCCACAGTTGCAGTACCATACCCTATTTCCCCAGTTAAATATTAAGCCAACAGTTAATCCATTAATCATCCAAAACATGTGCAGCTCAGTCTATTATGCATACATAGCAAATATTGATTTAACGGGGTAAATCTTCACCTTTTTGTCAGGAGGCGCCATAAGTTGCCGTGCTTTCCTCATGTTATTACCTAATTCACTACCCATTTCATTGGGTATTACCCAATTGCCACTTTCCGGTCTTGCGCCATTGGGCATTCTGGCCACGTCCCAGGCACTCTACTCGATTCTCCGATCGTAAGTTCTTTAAAACACGACGGATCATATCCACACTGACATTCGGGCACGCATTCCGCAGTTCGGCGATTCTGAAAGGACCGAGAGTTCTATCGATAGCTTGAAGCACGAGGCTTGTCTTTTCTCCTTTGGGACTCTGAAGTTGCCCGAGGCGCTGTTCGAATTCCCTGTAGGCGGTTTTTATGATGAAAAGGGTGTAATTGATGTAAGGCCAGGGATCATGTTTGCGCTCGTGCCAGCCATGGGAGCTTTGCTCCAGGGTTTCGTAGTACCGTTCCTTGTTCTGCTCAATGAGACGCTCCAGACTGATGTATCGGCCGACCTCGAATCCCAGATGGTAGCATTGCAGGAGCAGAAGGAGCCGCGAAACACGCCCGTTTCCATCACGAAACGGGTGTATACAAAGAAAATCCAGGTTGAAGGCCGCCAGGATCACCAAGGGTGGGATTTTGTGCTCCTTGATGGCGTCCTCGTAGAACTCCACCAACTCTTTCATGCAGATCGGCGTATCTGAGGCGCGAACCGTCTTGAAGCGAACCCGCGAGCGACCATCCGGCAATCTTTCGATTATGTCGCCGTCTTTCTCTTTGTATTTCCCGGCGTCCCAGATCTCTCCGCGTGTCAGGCGGTGCAGCCTGAAAATGGTCTCTTCTGAAACAGGGAGTTTCGCACCCTGCTCATGGATCAACGTCAGGGCCTGCCTGTATCCTTGGACCTCCTCTTCATTTCGATCGCGCAGCAGCGGCTTTCCAAAAACGATGGTGGCGATGCGAGACTTATCCACTTCCACGCCTTCAATCCGGTTGGACGATACGGCGCTTTCAATAAGGGCGTGTTCCCGAAGTACCTTTAGGCGTTGAGGAGATTGCCGGGTAAACAATTCCTGCTTACCTCGCGCCTCCCCAAGATCTGAGAGATACCAGGAAGTGGATGCCGGAACGGATTCAAACTTCTCGGCAAAGAGCCGCAAGGTCATCATGATTTTTCACCTCCATAACTCGCCTGATCTTCCCGCACCATCATCGGCTGTGTCATTGCGTTAACTGACAGATAATAATGTGCTAAATATTGACCTGGGTAGCTCTTTCGCTCTTTAAGACAGAGGAAAGCATTAATACACCATGCTCTGAAAAAGCCATGGGTAAATATCTGGCACCACCCCAACTTGAGGTCGCAAATTGCGACCTCAAGTTTTTTATTTCCTCTTTGGTGAGCTCAAACATAAAATCTTCGGGGAATCTTTCGATATTCCTTCGAACTTGTTCCTTTAAACGTTTTGTTTCTGCACCATATAGCTCTGCCAGGTCTTGATCCAGCATCACCTTAATACCGCGTGAATGGGGTCACCCATTAAAGGGTCAGTCAAGTAAAAAAACACCTCTCCCTTAAAA
>CAZDAB010000768.1:0-1719 GCA_964502855.1 uncultured Desulfobacteraceae bacterium
TGGGATAGGGGGCTTGATTTTTTATAATCTTCTGATATATTCTCTCCGCATTTGTAATTTTATCATCTTCCGGATAGAAAAAGAAAAATAAGAAAATCCATAAGGAGAGCTTATGAGCGAAGCCATTCGGCAACTCGAATCGTTTATTGAAAACTGGACAGAAACCCCGGAACAAAACAAAAAGACGTTTGTGCGTCTGAAAGATTATATGGCATCCAAACCAGGGGTGAATCTGGATTTTATAGCCCGCGAAGGGCTTACCTATTCCCTTCGAGCAGCCCACGAGAATCAAAAAAATAAACCTTTGTTTGTGATGGTGGACGTGATTGAAGACACCCCCCGGTGGCTGTCGGTATGCTTTTATAACGAGATGATTACCGATCCTGATGAAAACGGGGATTTTGTGCCGGACGGGCTTCTGGGTGAGGATGCGTTGTGTTTTGATCTGGAAGAATACAACGAAGAGGGAATCCGGTATGTGGAAGCCCGTATGGACGAAGCCTTTAAAAGCGCAGCCCAAGGCCGATAACAGCTTAGAGACAACACAAAGGTAATATAAAGATCTCCCTTGATATAGAAAGACCTTTGCAAAATGCCCCTTTTTGCTCAATTTCTGCGTCAGGCTCAAATTTTAATCCTCGAAATACTTAATGTATTCCCGTGGTTAAAATTATCGCTTTTCTTGAACTTAAACAAAAATTGACATTTTTCAAAGGTCTCATAGATAGGTAATGGACGGAACTCAAGGTGGTTCATAAAAACTTTTTACCAGTTCATCAAAATTGAAAAGAGATAAACTCGACAGGCTGAAATTTTTTTTAGCAGTATCAAGCGGAGTGTTACTCACCCTCTCCTTTCCAAATACCGGTCTTTCATGGCTGGCCTGGGTTGCCCTTGTTCCCTTGCTGGCTGCATTGAGAAACCTCTCCCCTAAAAACGGTTTTTATCTCGGCCTGTGTGCCGGGTTTGCCCATTACCTTACTTTAGTATACTGGCTGGCATATACCATGTCAACATACGGTCACCTTCCCTTGTATGCAAGTGTGCCGATTCTTTTGCTTTTATCGGCTTATCTGGCGCTTTACGTTGCGGTATTTTCAATGCTTTTAACCCGCTTTTACCCGAGGCCCTTATTCCTTGTGTTTATGATTCCATCGGTATGGGTTTCATTAGAATATATCCGCTCATTCCTTTTCACCGGATTCCCATGGGAGTTGATCGGATACACACAATTTAACGTGCTCCATCTCATCCAGATTTCAGACATTTTCGGCGTGTATGGTGTATCATTTTGTATCGCCTTGAGCAATGGAGCAATTTTCTTAGTATATCTTAATCTTTTAGGAAAAGACTGGCAAAAAAAAGAGGTTAAAACCGGGCATGTTGCAAAATCGGTATTTACTTTCGCGTTGGTTCTCTGTTTTGTCTGGTTTTACGGACAATGGCGAATACAATCCATTCAAAAGCTGATTTCCGATTCCCCTTCCATAAAAGCTGCAATTGTTCAGGGAAATATCGACCAGGCAAAAAAATGGGACCCTGCGTTTCAACATACCTCAACAGAAAAATATATTAATCTTTCTCTATTGGCAAAAAAGCATAAGCCGGATCTTGTGGTATGGCCGGAGACAGCGACTCCTTTCTATTTTTTGCACAATGCTCGGTTGTCGGAAATGGTTAAAAAGGGTATTCACGATACCGGCACAGACTTTCTAATCG
>CAZDAB010000769.1:0-1717 GCA_964502855.1 uncultured Desulfobacteraceae bacterium
GATGTGTGTTGTGCGGTAAATGTGTTCATGTGTGCCGTGAAAAGAACGGCCAATCCGCTCTGACCTTTTCAAAGCGGGGATTTGATACGGTCATAAGTTTCTACGGGGTAACGGATTTGGCAACACTTGAGTGCGAAAACTGCAATGCCTGTATTGATATTTGCCCGGTGGGCGCTCTTGTTTTAAAGGAAGCCCCAAAAGAAGACCAAAAAAAATCTGTTTCCCATCTTCAGGGGTCGGAGGATCCCAACACTGCCTAAAGTTTGAATCAAACGCTACAGCTCCTTTAAGATTTTTATAACTTTGGGCCGATACTCGTCCTTTTGGGCCATCTTGTTTCCCTTTGATTTTACATACATAACGACAATCCCAAAGAACAGAAAACCGGTAATGATCGATAATGACGATTCATTGAGATTAAGAACCGGCGCCAGTTTATTGCCTAAATAGGCGCCGGCCATCAAGAACAGAATCGGCAATACATAAAGCATAAAAGTAGCTTTTAACAGGGGGGAGGTTTCAAAGCTAAGCATGACCTCTTCACCCACCTTTGCCCCGGCATAATTGATCGCTTGCACTTCCATTTCCTTGCCCCCGCCCATGACATTACAGGAAGCCCGCGCAGCACACGCTTTACAGGCATGGGTTTTCGTGGTTTTTACCCATGCTGTTGTGGAATCGATCTTAGTTACAATACCTTTTTCAGTTGCCATAATATCATTCTACCTGAGCGTTGTTAGTACTCTTTCGGCATATTATTAAGCTGCGCAAGGGTAAAGACCGGGCCGTCCTTGCAAACATATTCTTTGCCGATGTTGCACCGGCCACATATCCCGATACCGCATTTCATGCGCATTTCAAGGGACATAATAATATTATCATAAACATAACCGAGTTTGTCTAAAACCGGCTGGGTAAACTTGATCATAATCGGCGGCCCGCAAATAATGGCATAAGTCTCTTCATTGCCCGGCGGTGCTTTCTGATCGGTAATGGTCGGTACAAAACCGATATTATATTTCCAGTCCGGGTCGTCCGTGCCGTCCACGGTAATGTGCATGTTAATATCATCGCGCTTTTCCCACTGGGCCAGTTCATCCCTGTAAAGGAGCATGCCCGGGGCGCGGGCGCCGTATATCACATGAATATCTTTAAATTTTGGACGATGGTCCGGATCGAGCATATATATAATGGATGAGCGAAGCGTTGTAAAGGCGAAACCGCCGCCGATGATAACAACATTCTTTCCTTCCATGAGATCCCAGGGATACCAGTTTCCCAGAGGGCCACGGACCCCCATAATGTCGCCGACCTTCATGGCGTGAATATAGGATGTTACCAGCCCCACCTTATTTATGGTGAACCTTAAAAACCCTTTTTCCGTGGGGGATGACGCAATTCCTATGGGGATTTCCCCCTTTCCAGGTACGGAAAGTTCCGCAAACTGGCCGGCGTTGTATGTGAATTTCTTTTGGTCATCCGGGTTTATAAAGACAAACTTGAATGTTTTAAGATTTTTATCTTGGGTTTCAGTTATTATTTCCTCGATACGAACCGGATAAGGCAAATACGGATTTTGCACTTTTGTAACTCCCTTCGGGCTACGCTTCAAAATTATTCATCAAGTTGCAAACCGTTCGTATGTCGATATTCACCGGACAATGACGAATGCATCGACCGCAGCCCACACATTGAATACCGTCTCCATATTTATCCA
>CAZDAB010000770.1:0-1717 GCA_964502855.1 uncultured Desulfobacteraceae bacterium
ATGTCTCAACTTATCTGAGCAAAACTGTCTTAATTTATCTGAGCGCTATAGCGTTATATTACGAAATTCACAAATAGGAAAATTTTAAAAATGACTGCCCATCTGTCTGTCCGGCAGTAATAGAATATCTTTTTTGCAATGACTATCAGAATGGGCAGAAAGCCGCAAGCGTGACTCCTCGGGAATCCGAGATGCCGGACATTATTCACATGTTTCGTCTACCTGGCACCGATACAACATCAAACTGCCAAAAGCCAATGCTTGTCAATAATCAGATGATGACCCAGAATATGACGACCCACAAGAACAAACTGAGAATGCCGCCAATAATGGCACCCTTGAAGAAAAACATTGAGTCATTATGAAGGTCTTTTTCCACAACGTTATGGATCTTTTTAAAGATTTGAACAGAGTTCGTTGCTTGCATTTTGTAGTGAACCTCCCTTTTTTTATTATAGCAAATAATTTAGCAAAACCTGTGCCAGGGGTCTTTTATGGGTCTTTTTGTTTTTAATACTATTTATTATTAATAAGTTAGGCACATCTCTCCGATTATCTTCCATACATTTCAAATGGGAAAATATTGGCAAAATAACTTAAGCATGCGGCAAAAACTTGACAGGTTGAAATGATGTGACCGACGGGGCTGTTTTTTCCGGGAAGGGATGAGATATGGACAGGTAATCGGGCAGGTAATTACTCAATTCCCTAATGATTTATAGACGTTGTTCAAAAGGCGGTTGCTCGCTACCATATGGTTTGCAAAGAACTGTTGATTCCACCCTCCACTTTTCTTTGTCATAAGATACTTCTGAATCGACGCTTCATCTTGGCATATTATACTAAAACAAATTGACTTTATTGATATTTTATTTCATATAATTATCATTCATAGAATAATTTGGTAAATGGCACCGTCATTAAAATGTAGCGGTATGAGTTAAAGGATTGGATGTCAATTTTTCCGGAACGGTCCGGAGATTACACCTGTTATGTACACAGAAAATTGTGCATATTGCACAAAAAAAATGTGCACCAGAGAATCCTTCTAAATTTAACTGGTCTTGATATCAAATGGTTAGCTTTGGCATGCCTGTTGCGTGATAAATTAAGTTTCATCCCATTCTATGGGCGCCATTCTCATGAACCAGATAAAGAGTAAGAAACCGGAGAGAGAAATTCATGAAAATATTAATCGCTGAAGATGATTTTGTATCAAGGAGGCTTGTAAACACGCTACTAGGCCCTCTTGGTGAAGTTGATATTGCCGCTAATGGCAACGAGGCTATAATGGCTGTAAAAATGGCCCTTAAAAATAATCAGCCCTATGATTTCATCTGTCTGGATATCTTGATGCCCGAGGTTGACGGAATTATGGCGCTGAAAAAGATCAGGCAGTTGGAAGCTCAAAAAGGGTTAAACCCGGAAAAAAGATCTAAGATAATTATGACGACAGCAGTTTCCGACAAAAACTATGTCGTAGCCGCAGCCCAGGCAGATTGTGACGGTTTTCTTGTAAAGCCGATAAAAAAGGATCGTCTATTTGATGAAATTCGCAAGCATGGATTTGATATTCCGGAATAGCGCTGATCTTGAAGATCTATGGGGATAGGGTTCTTATTTCAGGGGATGGCGTCAAATCTCAAAAGTTAATAATAAATGATTAATTAGTGTCTGAACGAAAAGTCATGATTTTGCGGGTAAATCGAGGCACAAA
>CAZDAB010000771.1:0-1711 GCA_964502855.1 uncultured Desulfobacteraceae bacterium
AGCCGTGTGATGGGAAACTATCACGCACGGTTCTTAGGGGGCTTGGGGCTGGCAAAAGCCCCCGGCTACCCGGTGCGGCACTTATCGGTTAAATTCTAATGAATAAGAACAAATTTCCAAAACCAATCACTGAAGAAGATGGACCCTTTGAGTACACTTATATCGCTGTAAGTTCAATCCCAGGGATAAAGCTTTCTAAAGACCATAGTCTTGCGACGAACGTTTTTGAATTTCCAGAACTGGGAGCGAAGGCTTTTCTCACTAAAAACTGTGACAAGTATTTTGCCCACATGGATAAGAGTGGTGCTCTTATATATTTAATGGTTACAGCCTTTAGAGGGCGCAAAAAATATGGAAAATTGTCAGTTTATTGGCACAAACTTCTTGTTCGTTTATTCGGTGACGAAAGAATGTTCAAGAGTAGATTTGATCAAGAAACAGCTTATGAAGCTGAAAAGCGACGTAAGCTTAAAAAAAATATAGGCAGTTATTTAGTTTATCACGCTTCTGGTTCTGTACTTGATCGAGTAAACCTTCATACAGCTAGAAAGGTTGGCAAAATTGGTTTCGGAATCGACATATTTTCTACTAAACCTTTCCGTAATATTCACCAACGTGCCATGCATAGCACCGCAACAGCTCTATCACTCGCTCTTGTTGATACGAACGGCTCACCAGATACACACTTTATAGGAGACATAATATATCTAACTGGAAAAAACGGATTAAAGATATATTCAAGCACTGTAGAAGTAGGATCAGCTGGTGTAATTACATCTGCTCCTCCAGACATAGAAAGCCTCCTAAAAGTAAACAGTTATATTCCAGCAATAATAAATGACAACCGATTAGAAACAGCAATTTCACTTTATGTACAATCTCAAAATAAAGAGAATGATAATCTTCGGTCATTTATTGCAGCCTGGTCGGCTTTAGAGTTGGTAGTAAATAGACTCGCCAAAAAAGTCCGGGCGAAATGGGAAAAATTAGTAGAAGAAACAGAATTGCCTGATTGGGATAGGGATTTGAAACATTTACCAATCGAGAATTATTATCTTAGAGATAAGTTCTTTTCCATTGCCTGCGTACTTAATATGAATTCAGTTACAAAAGACACCAATATGTTTAATAAAATTAATAAAATGCGAAACGGCTTTTACCATCGTATGACGTTAACTGAAAAAGACCTCCCCACAAATGATACCCAAAGGCTTTTTCGAAAATACCTCAAACTGGGTTTAGTTGAACAACAGAGACACAATTAATGATTTTTCTTATAATAATTAAGACTTTTATTGAGTGTGTCCCTCACAACCTTGAAGGGGGGTGTTAAAACTGAAGGCCCAAAATTGTTATAACTTACCGGCAAAAATGCCGACAACTGGTTTATAATGGGTTTACAATACCTGAAATGTGGGTTTTATCAAAGATGTTTTGATAAAATTATTTTGTGCAAAAAATTTTTTTTAGAATTTTTTTTAAAAAATATTCTGTTAATTCTGAATAACCCCTTCCGTGATATTGAAATTCGGGACTTCCGCGGGACTTCCGGGACGCCCCTCAAATAATAAGATTCTCTGATAGATTAGTGTGTGAATGGTGTCGCGTCTGATAGTGAATTAAAACCATTTTTAGTTTAATATCAGTTGGTTAATGTCTCAACAAAACCTTGATTTGTGGTTATATGCAACATGATTATGATAAGATTTCT
>CAZDAB010000772.1:0-1710 GCA_964502855.1 uncultured Desulfobacteraceae bacterium
CAGCAATTCTCGGTGAAATGTATGAAGAAGGCTGAGGTGGAATTTTTTAACGAAAATTAGAGAAACATCGCTCATTGAAGTAGATTAAGTTTGTGGATAAAGCAGAAAAAAGAGAAAATATTTAAATGATCTGATCGGATACAGGCCGACAAAAAACAGATATCCTATATTTTTTTTCGTTCGGACGGTTTTTTTTAACAGGCATAGCTAATAACTATGGCGGCATTAGTTCGGGTGGATCTAATATGTAGGCCAGCATGTGTTCAAAATCTCTGAACACGAGAATTCGGAAAGTGCAGCGCAACTGATTCCAGTATTCTTTAAGTGAAGTAAATTTTTTATATCGGACGGTTTGATACAGCGGATCCGTAAGTTGTAAAATCTGATGTACATAAAAGGCCAAGAGGTTAAGTACAAAGAAGATCATTGACAGGTTGTGTTGTCCGTGACCAAAGTTGTGCTCAATGTGATAGCCTTGGTTCTTCAAGGTATTGAAAGTCTCGTTTTCGATTTTCCACCTTGCCCGACCGCCTTTAACCAGGGTGATAACATTATTTTCATCAACATGAATATCGGTAACCCAGCTATTTTTATAGTTGATTTTGCCGTTTTTTGACACAATTTGGTATTGGAAAAAGTTGACAAGATCAGCATCTTTTGTGCCGTTTAAAGGCACTTGATTGATCCATTGGTAGCAATGTCGGCGACCTTTTCCATCGCAAAGTTCCAGACTATTGCCGTCGCCCAGTTGGGTCAGTTCGCTGACCCATTCAAACAGAACTTTATGATCTGTGGGTTTGGCGACCAGAACAAAAGACATTTTTGCTTTTTTTAATTCATCAATAAAGGGTTGCTTTGAGTAAAGATCGTCGGCGGTGATAGTGATTCTCAGCTTTGGGTAGGTTTTTCTGATGTTGTGAAGGACCCGTTTTCCGGCATTGATTTCACAATCCTGCTTTTTGGTGCCGTCTCGATTGCTGATCTGCTCCGGTGAAAGGGGAATCACTTGCCGCATATCGGGATGAACAATGACCGACTGAAGGATTTGATGATGATATCGCTTGATGCCCTTGGATTGAGTGATAAGACAATGGGGACAATGGATATTTTGAGAAGAAAAATATTCCGATCCGTCTATGGATACTAAGTACATGCCATCAAGAAACTGATAATTGACAAGGTGCTTACCCCGTTGCAACCGGTGAAGAAAATCAGAAAAAATGCCGTCCAATTGAGTAACGTCGACAGGGTCTAAAACATCTCTCATTTGAGTGTCTTTTGGAATGTCGCTGACACCAAAGACCGTGGTTAAATTATTCTTTTGAATTTTGTCCTGTAACCGCTGTTGAAAAGTTAAAATGGAAGGATCTTGAAAAAACATCATGGCAAAGCCGCTCATGAGACAGTCATGCAGACTGAAACGGACTTTACCGTGTTGTCTTGGGTCTTGGATTTGCCTAAAGTGCTCGGAAAGCGATTTTCTCAAGGCAGTGAAGCTGAGATGTTTTTTAAGATGCACTCAAAACCCCTATATATTGCATAATCTGCTGATATCTATACAATAAATGTGGGCCGATGTCTAGACCTTTTATTTGTAGTTATTTCAAATGGTTAGCAGTTTTCTGGAAGTCGGCTTTGCGAAAAAAAGATTTGAATATACTCTGAGTAGCACCATCTGAGAACACTTACATTATTCAACGGAAATTGCTG
>CAZDAB010000773.1:0-1702 GCA_964502855.1 uncultured Desulfobacteraceae bacterium
CTATAGCGCTCAGATAAATTAAGACAGTTTTGCTCAGATAAGTTGAGACATTTATCCACATCAAAATCAACAATGCTTTTATCCAGCCGCTGAGCGTTTACCCCGCCCATTTAAAAGAATAAATACATACCCAGCCGCCTGGCAAAGCTCACATGGTTATTATTTAGATTGAAGTTTGTAAATCAGGGTTTTGAGTTGCTCAATTTGTTGAGACAAGAGCTGGATATCCCGCTCAATGTTTGCAATATGGGTCTGTTTTTGGGAAGGTGGATCGGTTTTAAGTGGCTGTAAGCTGTCCGTTTGAAGAGTCTTTATATGTTGAGATAAGATATCCCCAACAGCCACTGGGTTTTCGGATAATTTTGAGGCTGTTTTTAGAGTTGGGGACGCGGTAGAGTCGGATTTTTGAGGGGTTTGTATTTCTTTATGATGTAAGTGATCTGCGAATTTTTTAAGCAAGTTTACGGTTTCGACAAAGTTAATGTTTCCCACAGTCATGACCATATCGATGGGATTGAAGTTTTTTTCGCAAATAAAACATCTTGCCAAGTTGGTTTGACGATTTATTGCTGTGTTATATTCACGACATATGGGGCAGCAGAAGCGATAGGTGCCTTGGCTGATTTTTGATGGGATGTGCAGAAGGTTATCGATCACAATTTTGATAGGAATATGATTTCGTATGGCAAATAGCTGTTGATCTGAAAATCGTCGTTGTTTTACTTTCAAATAGTTCAAAACGAATCACATTTGCATATGGATTGACAATTTTTTAAGGGGGACAATGGATCTAAGTTTGGTCGAGTTTAGGCCTTAAACTGACACAATTTTTCATGTTGATCACGTGAGTGTTTTCTGTCAATCGATCGATCAGCGCTGCGGTCAGATGGTCGTTTTTCAAAAAAGATGACCATTGAGAAAACCCAAGGTTTGAGGTGATCAGTGTGGTTTTTTTCTTATGCCTTTTATTCATCAGGGTAAAAAACAGTCCGACCTGCACCGGCTCTACTTCGACATAACCCAACTCATCGATTAACAAGCAATCTGATGCGGCAAATGCTTTAATCACCTTGGCTTCCGTGTGATCGGCAACCGACTGGTAAAGCTGTTCGACAATCTCGGCAAATGCGATAAACCGGCCATTATATCCCTGATCGATGGCATGGGTGAGAAAGGCGGTTGCAAGCCCTGTTTTACCGGTGCCTGTCGGACCGATCCAGATCACATTCCGGCATTTTGACATGTAATCAAAGCTGCCATACATGTTCACGATTTTCTTTTTGTTCAGCTTCGGCTGTCTGCTAAAAGGGAATGTCTCGATAACGAATTTCTCAGGGATCTTGGCCCGGGTCAGACGCATCTTTCTGGAATTTTCCTTTTTGATTTTATACTCTTGCTCAACGACATACTTGAGCAGACGAGCATGAGAATAATTGCCCTTTTGGGCAGTGGAAAGATACTGCTCCCAGTTCGCAAGCAAGCCGCCGAGCCGGATATATTTGAGCATTTTCTTGAGTTCTTCATCCATTGTTATCCTCTGTGATTTTGTCATAGAGGGTCAAATCGACTTCATCGGCAAAACACCCCTCGATATAGGGTGTTCTGTTTTCAAACTGTTGGTCGATTTGCGTTACAGGCGATTGATAATTGCCGGCTGTCAATTGCAGTATGGCAATGCGCTCAACGGTTTTGATATCGGTAA
>CAZDAB010000774.1:0-1700 GCA_964502855.1 uncultured Desulfobacteraceae bacterium
AAAGGAGGCTCCCTTGTTTGCACGCATCAAAAAATCCGGAAAATACCAGTACCTTCAAATCGTCGAAAACCGTAAAGAAAAAAGAAAAGTAAAACAGCGCGTTATTGCCACCATCGGCCGTATGGACCGACTCCAGACCAAAGGCCGAGTGGAGACACTGATCCGATCCTTGTCCCGGTTTTCCGAGCGGGCCATGCTGATTCTGACCGGACAAAGCGATGTCTCTGCAGAAGCTGTAAAGATCGGCCCGCCGATCATCTTTGAGCGATTGTGGAAAGAAACCGGTATCAATAAAGCCATTAAGGGCCTGCTGCAAGATCGACGGTTTGAGTTCGATGTTGAACGTGCCATTTTTCTCACCGTATTGCACAGGCTGATGGTGTCGGGCTCCGACCGCTTTTGTGAAAGATGGCGGCGAGACTATCTTATTGAGGGCACCGAAGACCTGGACCTGCATCATCTTTACCGTGCCATGACTTTTTTGGGTGAAGAACTCAAAGATCAAAAAGATGCTACGCCTTTTGCGCCCCGATGCAACAAGGACCTGGTCGAAGAGATGGTTTTTTACGATCAGCGCGACCTGTTCTCAGAATTAGAACTGGTCTTTTTTGATACGACCTCAATCTACTTCGAGGGTCGTGGAGGTGAAACCATCGGACAAAAAGGATTCAGCAAAGACCACCGGCCTGATTTGAACCAGATGGTTGTGGGAGCCATTATCGACGATAAGGGCAGGCCCATCTGCTGTGAAATGTGGCCCGGCAATACCACCGATGTCAAAACTTTGATCCCGGTAGTCGGTAGGGTTCGTAAGCGCTTTGGCATCCGCCGTTTTTGCGTGGTTGCCGACCGAGGCATGATCAGTGCCGAAACCATCAAAGAGCTTGAAGAGCATAATATTGCCTACATTCTGGGCACACGCATGCGGAGGGTCAAAGAAATTAAGCTCGATGTGCTGTCCAGAGGCGGCAGATATAAAAAAGTTTGCCCGGAGGGTGTAACCTCAAAAGACCCGGCTCCTTTGAAAGTTAAACAGGTGCTTCACAACAAAAAACGCTACATCGTTTGTTTAAACTCGCGTCAGGCCCGAAAGGATGCCAGGGACCGGGAAGCCATCATTGCCTCATTAAGAGAGCAACTCAAAAAAGGTCCCAAAAGCCTGGTCGGCAATAAGGGGTATCGTAAATACCTGAAGCTTGACAAAGACAGTGCCAGCATTGACATGGACAAGGTCGAATCCGACTCGCGATTTGACGGCAAGTGGGTTCTGACAACCAACATGAATCTGGCGGCGGACAAGGTAGCACTCAAATACAAAGAGCTTTGGCAGGTCGAGCGAGTCTTTCGTGATGTCAAATCAATCCTTGAAACACGGCCAGTATATCATCAACGCAACGAGAACATCCGGGGGCATGTGTTCTGCAGCTTTCTGGCGCTGGTGCTCAGAAAAGAACTTGAACAGCGCTTGAACCGGACCGGCCATGTATTTGAATGGTCAGATATCAAACAGGATCTTAAGGCCCTTCAGCAGGTAACCCTCGAAGAGGACGGTAAGTGTTTTGCCATACGCAGTGAATGTAAAGGCTGCTGCGGGAAGATTTTCCAGGCAGTAAAAGTAGCACTTCCACCTACGATCCGAGAAGTAGCTTAAAATTTTATCATAGTCTCCGGTAGTGCCAAGAACTTTTTTGCGTGACTTA
>CAZDAB010000775.1:0-1699 GCA_964502855.1 uncultured Desulfobacteraceae bacterium
AATACCGCCGTGATACCCATAAATGTCCATTGTGAAACCGCATACCGATCATCCGAACCGCAGACGCCAAAATCCGGAAGCCGGAGGGGCCGTGCGAAACAAAAAAGGTAAATGCCTTCACCGTCCCCGACTCTTACGGTGTTACCGTCGCAATGTTTACGCATACTGATTCTCCTGCCTGCTTACCGGGGACCCGAATTCAAGGGCCATATGAACCACGTGAATAAAGTCATCAAAATCAAACGGTTTAGTCAAAAAATCAAAGGCTCCGATCTCCATGGCGCTTCGCACTGCATCTTGGGAGCCATAGCCCGTGAGTATGACGACCTGGACGTCTTTATTCATTTTTTTAAGCCGGCTCAATACATCGATGCCGTTATAATCGGGCAATCTCAGATCCAGGATAATGAGGTCCGGCATAAAATTGGATGCAATTTCAATGGCCCCGGCACCGCTTTCCGCTTCCAGGGTTATATAGCCCTCGCCTGAGAGCAGACGGACGAGAATCTTAAGTACTGTTTTGTCGTCTTCAACGATAAGCACTGTTTTGCTTTTATTTTTTGGATGTGTTTTCATACCTTCCCACACATGGCTAAGAAGGATCTAATTTCCCAATTCCAAATACAATCATGCGGTGGATTCTTTTTTTCTCGGCAAAACGATCTCAAGCACGCCGTTTTTAAAATTCGCGACATGCCTTTCGAGATCCACTTCCAACGGAATCATAATTTCCTCGAAAAATTCCTGCTCCCCCCGTCTGGCAATTATGGAATAACGACCGGCTTCTATGCTCAGGGAAACATCCTCCCTTCTAAACCCGCCCAAATCTATGACGATCAGCACTTCCTCGGCTTCGTGGAAAACATCGACCAGGGGCCCTTTAATTTTTTTGAACAGCGGCTTGGTCTGGAATTTCCAGTTCCGCGGCTTTTTAAAAAGACCGGTCGAAAAAGCGGGGGTCGTCAAAGGCTTGGTAGTCTGGAGCCGCGAAGCCCGTTCCCGGCCTAATTTCACTTGCAGATCAATATTTGAAGATAGCCTGACCCCTCGGTCCTTGACTTGCCGCTTGCGTTGGGCTCGAGAAACATCGCTCATGGTTCTGGGGGGAATCGATCGTTTCATTGAACTTAGCTTGGCTCACGATTGGAAAGATGGAACATAGGAATAATAAAATAATGGAATATTGGGTTATTGGGTTATTGTAGAATTTTGGATAGGTGTTAGGGTGTAAATCAAGAATGTTGTTTGCTAAGATTGCCACAGCTATTTGGTTTCAGGTGTCAGGTTTCAGGTGTCAGGAAGCATGTTCATTAGTAATGGGCCAGCCCTGAGGGAACGATTCATCATTTACGCCATACACTGCCGTTTCCTCAGCTAACTGCAGCGGCATTCTCGTTCCGGTATTTTCCGCTCCAATGTTTTCTCTAATCCATTCAACATACGAACGCATTCTTTGTAACTACCCCGAATTTCTAAATACACCTTTTCCGTTATGTATCCTTTGAGTTTTGCCATGAACAGATGGTGGATGGTCTCAGCTGCTTCGCCCCTGGCGCGATTCACGCCTTCTATTTTGTTACGGATATGCCGATCATCATTTTTCTCGGCGAGTTGAGCGGGCGAGCTGTTTGAGGATCGCCTGGCTTGGCTTCCTAACTCGTATTTCTCTTCTTGGGGCCACTTGTGCGTCAAGTCACAG
>CAZDAB010000776.1:0-1696 GCA_964502855.1 uncultured Desulfobacteraceae bacterium
AGACTTGGGCAACAGGTATTTCAAACGACAGATTAGAAAAACAAGGTAGAGGCTCGGCAAATGACGATAGCCGCAATTTATACAAGAGTCTCCTCAGATCGCCAGAAAGAAGCACAAACCATTGGTAGTCAGATTTTGGCACTGGCCGAGTATGCGCACAACCAAGGGTTCACAGTACCTGATGAATGGATTTTTCAGGATGAAGGCTATAGTGGTGCGACCTTGCTACGTCCTGGTTTGGAACGTTTACGTGATCTGGCTTGTGAAGGACAGGTCGAAGAACTGCTAATATATGCACCGGATCGGCTGAGTCGTAAATACGCCTATCAGGTATTGCTAATTGAGGAGTTTGCCCGGTATGGTGTTGAAGTTATCTTTCTTAAATCCCCAAAAGCGACGACGCCCGAAGATCAACTTTTACTGCAATTTCAGGGGATGATTGCCGAATATGAACGCGCCCAAATCGCAGAACGTACACGGCGTGGCAAACGATACCGTGCCAAATCCGGTTTAGTTAATGTTCTTTCAGGAGCACCATACGGTTATCGCTATGTCAAGAAAACCGAATTTTCATCTGCTTATTATGAAGTCATTGAGCAGGAAGCCGAAATAGTAAGAACAGTTTATAGGTTGTATACAGAAGATGGATTAAGCATTAATGCAATAGCTCGCTGGCTTAATGATCGTAATATACCTACGCGCAAAAAGATATCTCGCTGGGAACGATCAACCATATGGGCAATGCTTCGAAATCCGGCATATAAAGGAAAGGCGTGCTTTGGAAAAACACAGATTGTAGAAAGGCAAAAGATTACCCGGCCCTTGCGTAAACGCGGAGGTTTTTCTCCAAGGTGCAGCGCCAATCGAGAGCGCCCAAGGCAAGACTGGATTGAGATTCCGGTGCCGGCTCTTGTTAACGAGGAAGTTTTTGCGCTTGCTGAAGAACGTCTGGAGCATAACAAGCGATATTCACTGCGGCGTACCATCGAGCCGACGTTATTACAGGGTATGCTGGTTTGCAGTCAATGTGGCTATGCTTATTACAGGACTTCAACGCGTACATCAAAAAGGAAATTATATTACTATCGGTGTTTAGGCTCCGATGATTATCGTTACGAAAATGGTCGAGTGTGCAAGAGCCAGCCGATCCGTCAAGATTGTCTGGACGCAGTTGTTTGGGAGCAAGTCATTAAATTGCTTGAAGATCCTGAGATAGTACGCTCAGAAATTCGTCGCAGGATCAAAGAAATCCATAATGCCAGTCCCATTAAAAAAAGGAAGGAAACGTTAGAAAAAGCGATCATCCGCGTAAACAAAAGCATTGAAAAACTTTTGGATGCATATCAGGAAGACCTTTTACAATTAGATGAATTGCGAAGCCGCATGCCGGCTTTGAGAAAAAGAGAGGCTGCATTAAAGTCGGAGCTAAACAGTATTGAGAGTGCTGCTTCCGACCAACACGCTATTCTTCGAGTCGCTAATAACATTGACAATTTTTTATTTCAATTGCGCAAAACGGCCGATACAATGGAGGTACTTGAACGGCAAAAGGTATTACGTCTTGTTGTTAAAGAAGTTTTGGTTGATGATGAAACAATCAATATCAAGCATTCAGTTCCCTTTGCTCTATCAAGTAAAACAAATTTATCATTAGAATCCGCAAAAATACCAAGTTATCTTTTGCGTTCGGGGAGTC
>CAZDAB010000777.1:0-1689 GCA_964502855.1 uncultured Desulfobacteraceae bacterium
TAACTTGAATTTGGGTCCGTGTCCTTTTAAGCGGAATTGATTGCATTATGTCCTCTTGTATATCAGTTTCCGGGCATCATGGGCCAACAGTGCCCACATAATAATTTAGCCCTGATCTCTGTTATCTGTTACCAGATATGGTTTAATGAAATTATCTTCCAATAAACATAAATTTAATATATAACACAGAAAATTGGTTTTGCAATATTAAATCGCTTTTTATTCTATTGTCAGATTTCGTCAACGAGTTGAGTTAGAATTTAAACGTTGATAATTTGAGATTTCCAACTCTTTGATTTGATCACAGTCATTCGGTTGGATAGAAACTCAATTTAAGGCCATTCACAGTAAAATAGAACTCTGATTATCATGAAACCCGATCAAATATATCAAGATTTGAAAGAACTTGCAGAAAAACTCGACGTCACTGTATCAGAGCAAAATCTTCGCAGTACCGGAATTAGGGTTAAAAGCGGGATCTGTAAGGTTAAAGGAAAAAATATTCTTATCATGGATAACCAGTTACCTTTCAAAGATAAAAATGAAATTCTCGCATCTTGTTTAAGCAAACTGTCCCATGAAAATATTTTTATCGTTCCGGCTTTACGTGAATTTTTAGATAGTTTCCATCCATAAATGGCTATTTTTCCGATGAGCGGCGTTCTCCGCGGGTTTTTCCCCTCGACGTACTTCAAGTACGCCTCGGTCGAAAACCGTTGTGCGGCCTTGCTCATCGAAAAAATCCTTCATTTAAAAATTGGAAACTGCTTAGTGGTCAAATTAGTGGTCAAAAGTAAAAAGATCCAAATTCAAGGCGCGTAAATTCCGATTAAAAAAAGCAGGGTGATAGAAGCCCGTCAATATAGGCTCTTTGTAATAGTTTACATAATATACCTTATCAGACGTTAATAAAATTAAGCGTTCAATGGATAAACCTCCTATATCCTGAATTTGCCCCTTAAATATCAAAGAAGACGGTTAGTCTTTCACGCAGTAATGGACGATGGGATTGGAGGTAAATGATAAATTGTATAATAATTCCAAAATGCCATCATTACGATATGGATAAACGACATATTTACACCGTTTCCGAGCTTACAGCTAAAATTAAAGTATTACTTGAAGATAGCTTCCCATTTAATTGGATATGCGGAGAAATATCGAATTTAAGAATTCCAACTTCAGGGCATTATTATTTTACATTAAAAGATAAAAAAGCCCAGATAAACGCGGTAATGTTTCGTGGACAGAACCGAAATCTAAAATTTATGCCCGAAAATGGCATGAGTGTAACGGGATTTGGCAGGGTAAGTGTTTATGAGCCAAGGGGTAATTATCAGATAATATTAGAATATATCGAACCCGAAGGTAGAGGGGCGATACAGCTGGCTTTTGAACAACTCAAGGAACGACTTAAAGCCGAAGGGCTCTTTGATGAAAAACATAAAAAGCCCCTCCCCTTTTTACCAAATAAAATCAGCATAATAACCTCGCCGAGCGGTGCCGTGATTCATGACATTCTAAAAATCATTAACAGACGGTTCCCAAACATTCATATTGAAATCATTCCGGTCAAAGTCCAGGGTGACGGATCTGAAATAGAAATTGTGTCGGGACTTGAGACCATAAATGACCGGTCTGATTCGGATGTTGTGATCCTTGCGAGAGGCGGCGGTTCTCTGGAAGATT
>CAZDAB010000778.1:0-1678 GCA_964502855.1 uncultured Desulfobacteraceae bacterium
TATTCCATTGTTCCATCATTCCAATTGTGAGCGAAGCGAACTAACTTGTAATATTTAAAGGAACAACAAACATGAGTAACGAATACTACGTATATATGTATATCGATCCAAGAAACAACGAGGAATTCTATTACGGTAAAGGACGAGGAAGACGGAAATTCAGTCATTTACGAGGAAAATCAGATACAGAAAAGAACAAAAGAATTAGAGCGATCAAAAAAGCTGGACAAGAGCCTATAATTAAAGTCATTGCCGCGAGATTAACTGAGAAAGAAGCGCTACTGGTAGAAACCACCTTACTTTGGAAATTAGGTCGATTCACGGACAATGTGGCATCGGGTACTATGTCCAAAAAATTTCGTTCTAAGGATACACTTCACCTTGACTTACCCGGCTTTGATTTAAACAATGAGATTTACCGTGCCAATGTAGGAGAGCATAGTAAATTAAAAAGAGTAGGGCGAAAATGGGAGGACTGCAAAAAATATGGATTCTTCTGCGCTGGAAGCGACAGAAAATGGATAAATTTAATCAAAGGTCTAAATGTTGGTGACATCCTTGTCATGTACCTTACTGGTAAAGGGTTCGTAGGAGTGGGAAAAGTTCAGGCTGAAGCCGTTCCTGGGAAAGATTTCAAAGTAAAGGGAAAATCCATCCTCAATATTAACACGCATGGTAGCTATGACAGCAATAAAAATAATCTGAATAAATGCCAATATATGGCAAAGGTTAAATGGATAAGAAAAGAAGATAGAGAAAATGCTGTCAAGGCCGCTGGAATGGGTTTTAACCTCAGAGGCACATTGGTCTCTATATCCAAAAATTCAAAATTGAACCAGCTTATCAATAAAGCTTTTAACACTGATCTTTACAAATTAGTGAATAACTAAGAGGAGTGTGATACTTCCAACATATTTGAATGACTGACTTTTATGAAGTAATCTCAATATACCTTAAATTTCGATGATAATGTTCTAAAAGTTTGTTATCATCTTTGATGGTTGATAACAATTAGGCACTTTTTTGTTCCATATAGGGTTCTTATATAGTCGGATATAACACCCCAATTCGGCACAAAAACACGTCGGCTATTTAATATCTAATGTTGGGCTTAACAAAGTGAGAATTGCATGAGCTTTTCTATTTCCTGCCGTGTCGCATTGAAGGCTGATCTCCCCGCGATACTTCGCTTATATTCTCAGTCTGAAATGGATGACGGGAAGATACTTCCTCTGTCCAATGCCGAAGTCATCTTCGAACGTATGGAACAATATCCAAACTACAAGCTTTTTGTGGCGGTTTACGAAGACAAAATCGCCGGTACCTTTGCTTTGCTCATCATGGATAATTTGGGTCACATGGGGGCACCCTCAGCGATCATAGAGGATGTAGTTGTAGATCCAGTTCTTCAGAGACGAGGCATTGGGAAAACGATGATGAAATATGCGCTTGATATAGCCGACAAAGAGGGGTGCTACAAGGCCATGGTTTCCTCAAATCTAAAACGACAGAAGGCGCACATGTTCTATGAATCACTGGGCTTCGAACGCCATGGATACAGCTTTCGCGTAAGCGCCCAACATTTAAATCCAGCGGCCCCAAAAAGCCGGGCCGCTGATTAATTCGAACCCCGCAGTAAGATGCAAAGTTAGGCGCAATTAGATTGGCATTTTTTGAT
>CAZDAB010000779.1:0-1676 GCA_964502855.1 uncultured Desulfobacteraceae bacterium
GCCGAAAAGTCTTCACTTCATATGGGAATAAAGATTCTCTGAACATTCTTGTTGTTGTCTCTTCGAGCCCTAATATGGCTCCGATAATTTGAGCCAGTTCGCTGATGAATATAACATCATCATGATGTAGTGCAGCCCCGGTCTGCGGACAGGTATACCGAAGGACCCCCACAGTACAATAAGGATCGAGACTCGATTTTACTGGCACCCCAATGTAACGTGGCTTTCCAAGGGTGCTGGCAACTTCAGATACATGTTGTCCGCAGATCGGCTGACCATAGATATTGCACATGGCAAGCGTTTCAGGTCTACTTTCTGAAATCGAAGAGAGGTCAATGTCGCTGTAATCCCCGTTGACTAGCAAATGATGGCCACTAACAGCTACCCAGCCAGTGAGCCCTCGACTTCGTTTTGAGGTTCCTGAACAACGCTGTTGTGCATCTACCAAAGAATCGTGCAACGGATAAACATAACTAATTAATGATTCATTGAAATAATTTGCTGGATCTTTAACATGCTTGGAATCAGCTGTCCCAATATTCAAGTTGCTGAATGTAGAATAGGTTAGAACCAAACGATCTTCTCTCGGATCCCTTATCAAGAGACTTGCCTCGCCATTTCGGTCCCCAGAGGCATTGAGGTGTTCTTTTACAGTATTGACGATGTCTTTTATTGCATCCGGCGTTTTCGTAAGCTGATCTCTTTCTATCTTTGGGGAGAAATCATCCAAAATTTCATCAAATCCCCTCGCAAAATGTTCCTTCCATTTCTCAATAATTATTCTCTGAAATTCAATTGTCTTGTCTGAATAGCTTTTGTCAGATACGACAGATTTCTCAAAAGTTATCTCCTCTGATTCGAGTAATTGAAGAATGTGCTTAGCCGCGGGATCATCGGCAAGCCCGCTTTCGTTTACAAACGAGCGAAAAGATTTGACGTCGCCGCCTGCCAGCGAGATGATTTCATTGGAATCGATATGCTTAGCGGTAGCGATATAATCCAGCAATCGAGCCGTCTCTTCCTTAATAAAAATTTCGTTAGAGGAACTCATGATACTACTTCCCTATACGTTATACGGAATCCATCGATATTTCTTATCTTCACAGATCTCTTCCAAAGAACATATTGCATAAGAATGGAACGCATACTTCCAATAGGTCTACGATTGGAATCGAAAAACCTCACATCAGACGGATGTACCGAAACTGAACCTGATTTAATTGCGCTTTTCCAAGTACACTTTGCAAAAAGGTATAAGTTTCCAATAAGAAAGTCACGAATCACTTTCTCGCCCCGAGGTAATGTTATAGTCCACTTTATCGTGTCACCTATTAGTACAGGTGCTAAAAATCTTTCTTCACTTGAAAATGTTGCCGTGAATAGTTTTTCGTCAGCTGCATCGCGGCTGATCGTTCCGAGCTTGCTTTCTATTTCCTTGGACTCGATTTTAACTTTAACTGCAGGAGCCAAGTTCAAGCCAGCCTTGCGCCAGATTTTTGAAGAATTAGAGTAGCTGACATCAAGTTTGGCTGCACGGGTATGGTCGTGAATCGTTCCTTTAGTCGCCTCAATAATGATCTCGGCTCCAGTGCTACCTATGTAATAGTCTACGTGCGTTATTGTACCGCGCCGAACAGATATGGGGTTGAACACTACGTTAAGATCGACTCGAAGGG
>CAZDAB010000780.1:0-1675 GCA_964502855.1 uncultured Desulfobacteraceae bacterium
TTCCCGCAAAAAATCTATTGTTCGACCGAGGCAGATTGCGATTTACCTGTCGCGAAGATATACGGATACTTCCCTCCAGACAATTGGGAGAAGCTTCAACAGATATCATGCCACAGCCCTTCATTCCATCGGCGCCATTGAACGGGAATTAAAAGAAAATGGCTCTTTGCAGAACCATGTGAAATTCTTTTGCCAGAAACTTGAGTCAGGAAAATTTTGATTTTTATTGCCGTTAATCCTTTTCATGTTCAACGTTTTGTTTACGCTCAATTAGGGTACCAACTTTTGCTCTTGGGGTTTGGCTAATAAAAGAAAACAAGCCGAGGAAATACCCGCTGAACCAAATATCATGCACATGACCATAATCTGATACCTGACAGCTATAAGTGGAGAAATTCCTGATAAAATTTGTCCCGTCATCATACCCGGGAGAGAAACAAGCCCTACTGCGAATAAGGAATTGGTAATAGGTATGAGAGAAGCCCTAAGCGCAATACTGCGCGCCTCCTCATAATGAACATTTCTTGCAAGTTCTGCCTCTAATCTTTCTGCTGCAAGACTCACGCTATTCATAGCATTTGCAAAAATCATCCCTGCAAGTGGAATCATATAACGAGGCCAATACCATGGATGAAGATCGAGGACCCCTTGAGTGATTAGCAATAAAGTTATCCCCCCTCCCACTGTTATGGAAAACAGGGCTCTTTTATAAAACACCTTCCGTTTGGCCTTAATGGAATGCAGGGAAATCCAGCTTGAGGCAAAAACCATGACAGACAGGGTCAGGATGACAATCCAGGGATTATTAGATTCAAATATGTAAATTAAAAAATAGCCAATAAGCAAGAGTTGAACCACCATTCTGAAAATGGCATATAATGCGTTGCGGAAGTTTAAAGACCATTTATAGAAAATTCCTACTACTACCAAAACAGGAATGAATGCCAATGCCAAATTTGCAAATTTTATTAATTGAATTGAACTATTCATGGTTGAGAGGACCTTGCAGGGTTATTATCAAAACATATATAAAACAGGTAAATCACATAATATGATAAAATTACATTAAAAAATAAATCTGATCGGTCCAACGATATCAATGAGTATGATTTTTTAAAGCGTTTTGCTTAATCCGGGGATTAAAGGAATATATTTTTTACAACACGTTGACTTTAAACTTTTTAAAAATAGGGAAACCAGACAATAAAAAAGGCAGAGCCGTCTATGCTCTGCCCAAATTCGCCCGATATCCCTCTTTTTTTATAGACGACCCCGCATGGTTATCGTTTAGCTTCCCAAAATGCCGTTATTACTCTCGGTGCACATTATATTTTTTTAAATTTATGCATATGACCGACGAATAAGATGCACGTACATCTGAGAAGCTTCATTTTTTAAAATTTAACCTTCGTAAAAACACCGGCATTACATGATTTAAAAATATGGTGTTGAAGCCGAGTAACATTTAGTCGTTTTCAGAATTGTTCATTAACTAAAAATAATGCAGTGTTGAATTCTGTCAACAGACATTGGCCATCCATAAATAAAAAATGTATTCTATGAGGATCATGAATCGATTGCTTGTCTAATTATACGTCTCGGAAATTCTACAACTTCTATAAAATACAGGTTTATTAATGGCAACCTGTTTATTTCATCAGAATGGAAGAATGGA
>CAZDAB010000781.1:0-1670 GCA_964502855.1 uncultured Desulfobacteraceae bacterium
GTACCGGTGTTACGCATTTGCTGCACATCAACATGACGTTGGACCAGTGAATAGGGGCTTCACTCTCAACAATTCCACCCTGTCTTTGAGTGGCGCTAGGCCGGGTGTGCCGTTTGACAATATTAATATTTTCAATAACAAGCCGATTGCTCTTCTTTTTTATACCCAGCACTTTGCCGATCTTTCCTTTATCTTTGCCCGCAAGAACTTTTACCTTGTCGTCTTTTTTTATATTCCATTTATTTTGAGCCATGAATCATTTCTCCACAGGTCCACAATATTTTAAAGCTTATACAAGTTTTGCTCATTGAAGTCATTGCTCATTTTCCGCCGTTAATTTTTTACTCTGAGCCCATATCCGTTAACCGTTAATTATAACACCTCAGGGGCCAGTGAAATGATTTTCATAAACCTTTTGGCTCGCAGTTCCCTGGCCACCGGACCAAATATGCGGGTGCCAATGGGTTCCTTGGTTTGTGAAATTAAAACAGCAGAATTATCATCAAATCTTATATATGATCCATCCGGTCTCCTGATTTCCTTTTTGGTACGAACAACAACAGCTTTTACTACATCTCCTTTTTTGACCTTGGTATTAGGAATGGCTTCTTTAACAGATACAACAATTATGTCGCCAACACTCGCATATCGTCTCCGTGAACCTCCAAGAACTTTGATGCAATACAATATCTTGGCTCCTGAATTGTCTGCCACGGTCAATCTCGTCTCCGCCTGAATCATCTTCTTAATTTTCCTTATATAATGATTAATTCGTAAAAAAATCGAATTCATCATGTCATATAACAATCAAACAGCTTTTTCGACTATTTTGCTCACACGCCATCTTTTAGTTTTGCTAAGCGGTCTGGACTGGATTATCAAAACTTTATCTCCAACCCGTGAGACATTGTTTTCATCGTGGGCGGCAAATTTTGACCGTTTCCTGACATACTTTTGATAAAGTTTATGCTTAACCAGCCTCTCCACCAGGACAATGACTGTCTTATCCATCTTCTCGCTGACAACTGTCCCCACCATCTGTCTTCTTGAAAATCGTTTTTCCATGGCAATAATTATTCTTAGCCTGTTTCTTGGTTTAATTCGGATTCTTTTATTATAGTTTTCACCCGGGCGATTTCTCGCTTGATCTGCTTCATCTTCCGGGGATTCTCGAGCTGTCCGATTTCGTGCTGAAAGCGCAGATTAAACAGTTCTTCTTTAAGATCGTTTGCTTTCCGCAGCTTTTCTTCCGGGCTTAACTCTCTGAGCTTGCTCGCTTTCATTACAAATTGCCCCTTTCTATGAATCTCGTTTTTACAGAAAGCTTATGCGAAGCAAGTCTGAGGGCTTCCTTTGCCATATGCCGGGAAATCCCTTCCATTTCATAAAGGACTCTCCCGGGACGAACCACTGCAACCCATCCTTCAGGAGCCCCCTTCCCTTTCCCCATCCTGACTTCAGCCGGCTTTTTGGTAAAGGGCTTGTCAGGAAATATTTTTATCCACATTTTGCCGCCTCTTTTAACATGCCGGGTCATTGCGATACGGGCGGCTTCAATCTGCTTTGAGCTGATTCTGCCGCATTCTATTGCCTGCAATCCAAATTCACCGAAATCAAGATTACAGCCCCTGTACGAAGCTCCCTTTGTTCTGCCTTTTTGCTGCTTTCGA
>CAZDAB010000782.1:0-1645 GCA_964502855.1 uncultured Desulfobacteraceae bacterium
CGCCGGATATTCTTTATGAAGATCGATCATCCATTTATAGGCCGGATCATCATCTATGAACTTTTTTGCATTTGAAACGGCATGGGAGATGATCTGCGTCCGCCGTTGACGATTCATTGTCATTAGGGTCTGGAAAAATTTTTTTAACTCCATGGGACTTTGTTGTCCTCGAAGCGTATCAATCTGTTTTTTCAATCCTTGCGGGCAAATTTTTTCCATAAGGCCGACAATACTCGAAATTTTCCGAAAACCGTTCAAGGCCCGGAAAAGAGTCATAGCGCAGATACACTCGGGCTTGTGGTTATCATCCTTATAGTTCCTGTTGTCAGCATCTAAAGGAATTTTTTGTCTGTTCTCCCTTTCAAAACCCTGTTTGGCTTGATGTATACTGGGGTGAGCCTGAATGGACAGCGGTTTTGCTGCGGCCAGTACCTTGAACAGATACGGAAGCCTATTGTTAAATTTTTCCGCAACTTTCTTCCCAAGAACAGGGTCTGGGTTTTTATCAATCAATTCAAGCAACGATATCCAGCTGCCGTTGCATTTTACCATGGAAGGTGCTTTGGGATGAGCCCCCATCCATAGTTCCGCCTGTGGTGTTTTTGAAGGGGAATCATTGCCCAAAAGTTCGGCAATAGCCGTAAAAGATCCCCAGGCATATTCTTGAACGGTATTTTTCATTAAACTTATGTTCTTCATTGTCCTTTGTGGCAAAACTTTTTTCTTCTCGCCACCAAGGCACCAAGACTCTAAGAAAGACTAAAAAAATAAAATCCTTTGTGTCTTCGTGCCTTGGTGGCAAATATTTTACGGTTCAGGTTTGTTCGGGTCAGGATATAGATAACACATTACGTCTTTCCTTGGCAATTGTTCGTTTACTTTAGAATCTCATCTTGATATAAGGCTAAAGAATAATAACAAAAAGAAACCGTTGCAAAACGCCCCCTTTTGCCCAATTCCGTCGTCAGGCTCAAATTTTAATCCTCAAAATACTCAATGTATTCCTCTGGTTAAAATTTTCGCCTTCCTTGGCCTTGAACAAAATAGAACGTTTTTCAAAGGTTTCAAAAACTGAGGATTTTTATATGACGCTTTTAGTAAACGAAATATTTTACAGCATACAGGGTGAATCCATCCATAGCGGCCGCCCCTGCATATTTGTAAGACTCACCGGTTGCAATTTGAGATGTTCATACTGTGATACCCGGTATGCTTATGAAGAAGGGGTAAACATGGAAATCACCGAAATAATGAACCGTATTGACGCCTATAGGTGCCGGCTGGTTGAAATAACCGGTGGAGAACCTTTACTTCAAAGCGAAACCCCTGTTTTAATTTACAGGCTACTTGAAAACGGCTATGAAGTTATGCTGGAAACAAATGGAAGCCTTGACATCAGCCCTGTTGACGGGCGATGTATAAAAATTGTAGATGTCAAATGTCCCACCAGCGGTGAATCCGACAAAAATGATATGAAAAACCTAAAGAGACTGGGTTCCAAAGACCAGGTAAAATTCGTCATTGAAGACCGCGGGGATTATGAATATGCAAAAGAAACCATGGATTCAACCTGCCCGGATTTCCCTAAAGATCAGATCCTCTTTTCTCCGTCGTCAGAAGGAATAGCGCCAGCCCAACTTGCGGA
>CAZDAB010000783.1:0-1641 GCA_964502855.1 uncultured Desulfobacteraceae bacterium
GGGCGAAGCCCTAACTTGAGCGATTATTCCAATATTACAATTCGGATGAAGTGAAACCCAAAGATTCGCGGGTTAACCAATGGCTGCCGCCATTTTGAATATGGGCAGATACATGGATACAACCAGACCGCCGATAACGCAACCCAGAAATACCAGCATAACCGGCTCTATCAACGAAGTCATGTTTTCCACCGTCTGGTCAACCTCTTCGTCGTAAAAATCGGCGATCTTATTTAACATGGTATCAAGTGCACCGGTAGATTCACCGACAGCAATCATCTGGCATACCATAGACGGAAAAACGCCACTTTCGGAAAGAGGATCGGACATTGTACGGCCTTCAGCAATGGCGGACCGAGTTTCGTACACAGCATTTTCAATTGTTTTGTTACCTGCTGTTTTGGCAACAATCTCAAGCGCGTCTAAAATCGCCACACCGCTGGCAAGCATTGTTCCCATGGTCCGTGTAAATTTAGCTACTGAGGCTTTACGAATTAAAAGCCCGAATACCGGCAACTTGAGAAAAAGATTGTCCATTAAGGCTTGCCCTCTTGCGCTTTTATAAAACCTTCTGAATACAAATATTGCCAAAAATATGCCGGCAATGATATAAAAAATATTTGATTTGACAAACCGGCTCATATTTACAACAATTTGTGTGGGGACCGGAAGGGCGCCGCCCATCCCCTGAAACATCTCCTCAAACACAGGAATAACAAAAACCATGATGATTGCAACAACGATTACAGCAATAACTATAGTTACCGCCGGGTAAGTCATAGCCCCTTTTATCTGGGCTTTAAGCCTTGCAGCTTTCTCTAAATAAGCAGAAAGGCGTCTTAAGATCGTATCAAGGATACCGCCGGCTTCACCGGCTGAAATCATGTTTATAAAAAGATCGTCAAACTGTTTTGGGTACTTTTTCAATGCTTCCGCAAAGGTTTGCCCACTCTCTACATTCTGTTTAATCTCCCTCAACATATTTTTAAATGTTTTGTTTTCATGCTGTGCATATAGAATATCGAGGCATTGGATTATTGGAAGACCCGCATCGATCATGGTAGAAAATTGCCGACAAAAAATTATTATATCTTTCTGTTTTACCTTGGGCTGCATGAAAGAGATGTTTTCAAAAAGATCCTTGGGTTTTTTCTTAATCTTGGAAGGAGTTATATTACGCCTGATCAGTTCGGAACGAACAGCTTCTTCGGTGGGGGCTTCCATCTCACCTTTCTGTTTTTTATTCTGCCTGTTCTTTCCACTCCACAAATAGACTGCCATGGTCATTCCTCCCTTTTAATGGAGACAGTACATAGTTTATCGTAAATCAATGGCGATAGTGTATAGTTTATCGTAAATCATCTGTGTTTTGCAATTTGATTTTTTACCATAAAAACACAAAAAATCATAGTTTAGGAGCAAAAACGTAATGAATTCAAGTTGAACGAATTCATTACATGTTGATTTTTCTCCATCTACTGTATCGAACCAAAATGATAGTTTCTATTTACCCCGTATATCCTTGTGTCAGCCAATATCATAAAGTACATCAAACAACAACATATTCGCTGAATTAATATAAAATCGTTACCTAAATTCACCACCAAAATTGTAGAAGTATTATAAACCATAGGTTTATAA
>CAZDAB010000784.1:0-1637 GCA_964502855.1 uncultured Desulfobacteraceae bacterium
TATATTGAGACTATAGCACGAAAATGGATCATTTAAAAGCGTGTGCTTTCTTGCCAATTCGTGGCCTTTTCATATTTTTGCAAAGCCTCTCCTTCGGACCTAGCTTCGTCTGCTATCAATGATTTTACTTCTTCGATAAAAGTTTTCGAAACCCGCTTACTTCCGGAGGTCAAGTCTTTCTTTTCCAGCTTTGAAATATGCCACCATTTCTCTCGGAAATTATTCAATTGCTTACTATATTTCTCACGAAATTTTGCCAAACTCTCAACACTTAATCGGTCTATTATCTCCACGGGCAAGAACATCTCTCTAAGTGAGTCCCGAACAATATTTTCAAACGGGATAGTTTCTTTGGGTATCTCCAATGATTCCACGAATCCTTGATTCAAGTCGTCAAAAAGTCTTGAACTCAGATGTGGTTTTAGGTTCTTACCTGAACCTATTACAAAATATAGCAAGTTTACCTCACGCATAAATAACTCGCGATGCTGCGGAATATGTCTCTTTGCCAGGCTATTGAGGTTGGGCCGTATCACCTCAACATCTTGAAGTTCGTCCAAATCAGAGTACAAGTTTTTGATGGCCGTACCTTTCACACATTCAAGCCGTCGGCGAAGAATGGAGTGTGGATCGTCGATACAATTTAAGATCGACTTACGAAGTAGGTATTGGCTTTTCTGTGGAGCCCAACGAATAACGGCAAAAGTGTTAGCGTCAAGGAATCTCGACAACTTACTGTCTTCAAGTGTTACTCTTTTGCCCTGGGCGATCCTCAGGTCAATCAAATCTCTAAAATCTCTACAATCGTCTCTTAATCCAATAGCTACTATACCAGTCCCTACCAAATCTGGATATGTAGTGATCAACCGACGGGTTTGTGGATTTTCGTATATATGGCCTGCTGAAATATAAATATGCTTACCGATGAGAGAACAAAGTTTTACCTGGCTCAACAGGTGTTCGGCCGAAATGGGGGAACTCGCGTACTCGATGCTGTCGGCATCTGTACAATAGATGTTGAAATCTTCCGGCTTACAGGGAATCTCTTTCATAGTTAGTACGCCCAACGGAAAGCTCAGCAGACAGCAAAAGCCGTCAGGTTTTTGCTGTCTGCTGAAGCGACAGGTTAGCCATCTTTACGGTTTACATTATTCTTGTTTGATGACAGTTCAGGAAAGAAAATCTTTATAAATTCCTTTTCTTCAGTAAGACTTCTGCCCTTCAATGTTAGCTTTACCCCTGCTTTTTCAATCGTAATTTCCCTGCTTGAGTTTCTGGAAAAGTATTTTCCTATACATTGAAAAAGTGATTGGATAGAAGCGGCAAGGGCGCCAGCAGAGAAAGAAACCAGAATCGCTGGAACTTGAAGTTCTGGAGTTCCAGCCTCCGCTCCATGAAATTTCGTAACCGTATAAACATCGGATGGAATTCTCATCACATCTTCTGCGAATTCCCAAAATTCCTGTAACTCTACAGGATAGGGTTCATATTCCTCTATATCGGGAGCAACAATATCGAAATAATCTGTGGACATCTCGATAAGAAGTTTTATTTTATGCATGATTACCTCTTTTTTATGTGGCTAACCAACAAACCCCGCAGTTAGCGCAATTTGCCTTTTATTAATGGGTGTTTAA
>CAZDAB010000785.1:0-1636 GCA_964502855.1 uncultured Desulfobacteraceae bacterium
TCTGGGTAGCCCTTCGATGGCAGGGCAAGCGTCTTTTCCATAGCCGGTTCTGTGACATATCGGACGACGCAGATGTCGCACAACAAACGCAGGCACTCAAGCAAGAGATTGACAAACAATGTCCAAATCATGAAGTAATCCTCCAATTTGACCAGGTGAATCCTAGACTTCTAGGTAATCAGGCTCTAAATATAGAGGAACTCGTCAACCAGATGTTTTAAGTTCATGGTATGGAGCGCGTGAAGCAGTAGTGCCTGTAAAGGCCCGAAATAAAGAATACAGGATATAGCGATAGGGCATATTATTAGAATTTATATGATAAACAGAACTGTATAATTATTGGTTAGGCTTCTCAAATACCCTCTTGTAGAGTCTGATTCTGATGAATGGGGGCCGATCAACAGCAACATATTGAAAAATTTTAGAAAACGTTCAAATTTTGCGTTAGACAAGCTAAAAACAACTATTTTTGGAGCGATAATCCATAAATACCCAGAAGGCATGACGGCCCGACCCCATTGTACCGAAGTGAGGATGGGGAAGCTTTCAGGACAAAATCCTTATCGCTTATATTTATCTGAAAGATTCAAATGACATAAATTATATTTAAAGACTTAACGATGAAAAGGAAAGGAACTAAAAGAAAATGGTAACTAATAAAGAATTACTCGAACTGGTTACGTCTCAGGATGGCGACTCTTATGTCTTTGGAGTCGAGGTGCGTCCATCGGAATCCGACCCGGAAGCGTTCGACTGCTCGGAACTAATCGAGTGGGCATGTTCCCGCCTCGACGTAGAACCACGAATGCCGGACGGATCATGGTATCAGGCCAGGCACTGCCGTACTCAAAACACGTTGATCGAAGTGGAAGAAGCGATACACACCGCAGGAGCCTTGCTGTTTCTCTTTTCCTCATCACCTTATGAAGGCCCCCGGCCTAAACGATCCCACGTTGCGATCAGCCAGGGCGACGACCGCACCTTTGAGGCGCGCGGACGCCTTTACGGCGTGGGATTCTTTGACGCCAGGGATAGAGGCTGGACCCATGCTGCACGGATTCCCGGTCTTGATTACGTCGTGGAGGCATTCGAACCAATAGAGCCTCCGTCACCGGAAGATCAGGCTGTTTCCGTGGTGCTGCCGCAGCTGTCGTATTATGCGAAGAGCAAGGGACGTGACGTCCGGACATTACAGGGACTCTTGCATGCCCGCGGGCTCGGGAAAGTTCTTGGAAAAATCGACGGAGACTTCGGCACCAAGACCGATCAGGCAGTTCGGGAGTTTCAACGACGTGCCCTTATCGAGGTGGACGGGTTGGTGGGAGAAAGAACCTGGAGCAAGTTATTGAACGAAATCGGTTGAATAAGTGCGGAACCCTGTATCGCCCGCAGTTTTCATTACCTTTCGTTTGAAAAACTACAGTTTCAAATCTTGATAGTAAACAATAAATGACCAATGATGTATTTTATTAAACCTATCAGTCGGTTATATTTTTATTACGTCGGTTTGATTTTCCCATGGAGCACACCAATTAACAATTCAAGATGACACCATTTGCTTCACCACTGCCGCTGAATCTAAGCGAACCCCGCAGTAAGATGCAAAGTTAGGCGCAATTAGATTGGCATTTTTTGA
>CAZDAB010000786.1:0-1632 GCA_964502855.1 uncultured Desulfobacteraceae bacterium
TACTCAAAAATACAAGAGATAATTTTTATCAAAACCTTAATTCAACGGCATTGATCCTAATTTTATATTTATTGAAAGGAAACCTTAGGATTCTTAGGAGGATGGTATAAGTTGAAACCTTTGAAAAACGTCCCTTTTGCAAAGGTATATAGTTAGTGCCCATCCATAAATGAGGATTTTTGTTCAAGATCAAGGCGTGCGAAAAAAATAACCACAGGTATATATTTGATATTCCGAGGATTATTTTTTGAGCATAACGCAGAGATTGGGCAAAAAGACCATTTATGGATGGACACTAGTTAGCAGTCCATAAGCATACCACCTTGCTTTTGTTGTGTCCTGCAGAATCGATCTTTGAGAGTGGAACATAACACGTTCAAAAAAATGAATCTATCTATGTTATGAAACAACCATTGCCCGATAATGGAGGTCGCCGTTCAGGCGTTGACCGACGTGAATTTTTATATGATGCCCATATTCCTGAACGCAGGTCCGACAAAGACCGCAGAAGCGGACTTGATAGAAGACTGAAATTAAGAACATAAAAAATTATAAATATTTTTTTAACGAGCTGAGCCGGCAGTTAAAGGATGTAATTCCTAATGATTGAAATATTAAAAAAAATATTTGAAGCTAATCGAGAAAAATCTACAATCGTATTAAACGGTAAATGTTCGGACTGTGGATGTAATGTAGTCATTGAGATAACATCCACATCAGGCGGATTTGGATTACTAGGCGGTTCTTTATTTAAGTGTTCGCCGGACGAGTGTTTCGCTAAATGTCCTGATTGTTACAAAACCAACCCAAAGATAACCGATCATTATAAACCAAAACACATCGTATCATTGTCAGATAATATTCCTCCGAAGACAGACTATAGTTAATCCTACCCGCCGGCCATATTCCTTGATATCTTTCTAATTTCTATTTCCTTGGCATTATCCTGAAAAATAAGAAAATATTTACATAGACTCTATGTAGTTTGCCCCACAATTTCATATAGTTTCATATAAATTATCACTTCTATCCTCGTCATACAATTTATGTAACCCTCTATATTTTATAGGAATTTACTATATTTTATTGAATTTGCATGACTTTTGCATACAACATACAAAAAAATAATCTGATTATACAATATAAAGCCAATCCGTCTCTAAAGGAAATGAGGAAAAACTATCTTAATAAAATTATCCCGTATAGAACAAGGTAGGACATTCAGAATGGAAACCAAACAAAATATTATTTTGGCTTTTGAGTCGAAAATTTCAGAAAAAAACAAAGTGTTTAGTGAAGATATGGAAGTATCTATCAAAAATAGGAAAGACAGGCGTTTAGGTTATGATCGGCGTCAATTTTCATATGACATGTTTATTCCTGAGCTTAGATCCGGCAAGGGCCGAAGAAACCGGCTTGATAGAAGACGAAAACCAAGAAAATTAAACTAATACTAATAAAGATATTTAATCTGGCAGGGTCATCAATCACTCTGTTTTTTTGATGCCCATACAGTACTATTTCAATAATCAACAAAAGCTATTACTTCTGTCTGAACATTCAATTCAGACCATTACACCTCAATGCCGTTGAATTAAGAAATTGGTTTATACGCGACGTGAAATTTTTTCA
>CAZDAB010000787.1:0-1631 GCA_964502855.1 uncultured Desulfobacteraceae bacterium
TCATCTGGCAAAGACCGGCGGTTACTTTTGCTTTGGGAATTCCTTTGTTGGTGGCATGGGTGCAGTCAGATTTGCAGAAAACCGAGCAGCGGCCGGAGACGGGATACGCTTCTATGGAAGCGGCCCACTGGGCGGCCTCTTCAAGTGATACATTCATTCTTCGCAGTTGCTGAAGAAAGAATTCACCGGTTCCCGAAGCACATTTGTTACCGGTCAGAACGTTGGAGATTTGTCCCAGACGGTTTAGAACATATACCATAAAGGTTTCGCCGCCCGCGGAAACTACAGCAGGACACGATACGTCCGGCGGTTTAACAAACCGGTAGGCGTATTCCACGGCTTCGGGTTCGGGTATTGAGGAAAGTGTTACGAACTTCCGGAATTTTCTGCCGGTGGCCGAGATACGGTCAAATGAATTCAGGTCTAGGTTTTTGAGGGCTGACAGCAGTGTCCGTTTGGGATCCCCCTCGTGGGGGTGCAGCGAATATTCGACCAGTCTCGGGGGTTTTTCCCCCGGCGTAAGAATTCCTTTATGAAGATTTTGTTCCTGCTCTACCTGGACAATGGAAACAGTGGACGCTCCGAGGCAAAGCCCCAACGACCTAATCTTTTCGGACATAAGCCTTTTCCGATTAGATTGCCTCTGTGAACCTTCATATTCCATTGGAAGTTAAAAATCCAAACGAAAAAAGAGAATTGCTCTGAACCAACCCAAATTGTGCAAAAATTTTTCAGAGGATTTGAAAGTATAAAGAAAACTGGTTTGGGTGTCAAAGAAAAATATCAATTTATCGAAAAAACGTAGCCTCAACAATACACATTCGTTGGCCTGGCTCCTCTCGCCATGGCGGAAGAATGTTAAATTTTCAAGACGATCTAATTAATCCTTGTCTCAAAGTTTTTTCCGTGGTATTTGCATGATTTTAATTAGACTTTTTATATAAACATTTGTAATAAAGAATGGTTAGAGGGAGGAATTAAAATGGTACGATTAAGCAAGAGCGCCGGAATAATTTTGGTTCTGGTCCTTGGATTCTTGGTACAATCAATTTTTTCTTTTGCAGACCATATAGACAGCCCGAGCAAAGCGGTTGTTCAATTCAGTAAAGCATATTTTAAGCTCGACAAATCCATGTCCAAAAGAATCTGCAAGAAACGGGTGGCATCTGAAGATGGCGATGTTATCGACCAATATATCTACCTCGCGGCCAAAGAGGCCAAAGAGAGAGGCTTTGGCATCAGTTTTATGAAAAAGAAACTTTATGACATAGAAACTGAAACAATATCTAAAAAAGGTAATGAAGCACAAGTTCGGATAACCGGCAAAATAAGAGTTTCCATAAATCCTGTTTATCCAATTGTCGCAAAATTATTCAACATCGGAGCAACCCATGAAGTTGACGAAATCATTAATGTTATAAAGGAAGATGGCAAATGGAAGGTTTGCGGCAACCTTTTTTCTTTGCCGGTAACTTAGTCAGAACATGCAGAACCAAAAGATATTTGCCACAAAGGCACAAAGACACAAAAGAATTTTTTTTATTTTGATCTTGATAACCTGCTTCTGTGGGCCAGTATTCTTTACTTTTTCTTAGTGCCTTTGTGACTTGGTGGCGAAAACATGAAGCTTA
>CAZDAB010000788.1:0-1620 GCA_964502855.1 uncultured Desulfobacteraceae bacterium
ATATAGGTATTTGAAAAACCCCCGAAGATAGGAGCGGTATGTGTTGCGGGTGTTATCAGAAAACCCAGTAAAAAACTCCGCCAGGAAGGCATCGATCTGTTCAATGCGGATGGAAGTCAGTTTGATGTTGTGTCTTTCAAAGTAATCATGAAAAGCGCAAAGGACCCTTTTGATATGGACAAGCTTGATGGAGGACACTTTCCGGGTTTGATTATAATAGAGCAGATAGTCCTCGTAAGGATCCGGCAGTTTGCGGTGAGGCGAATCTATGGGCTGATGGATTCTTTTTTGCTCAAATAGGTACTGCCAAAGTCCTCTTACCCCGGGCCCACTATCTTGTTTGCTTTTTTGGAAGTCTTTGAGTGTATTAAGGGTAAAGATATCATTCCAGCCAATTTGCTTCCGGATGATGAAGAGGAAAAAGTGGTTCAATTCATTTCGATACATATCACATGTGTGGAAAGAATAGCCGTTGGAAAACATCCATTGCAGGTATTCGTCAATGTCTCGTTTTAACGTTAACTGTGGGCTATCGATCATGAATTGCTCCTCTGAATGACTGTTGAAAAACTTGAGCAATTGACACAGGACCTTTTCCCCGCATGGATCGATGTTTTTGTCGCCAATTGGCGTTTAATGGTGCCGGCAAAGAAAGTACTTGAAAAATTGTTCCGTCAAAAGCGATCAAATCTTTATCAACCAAGCCATCTCTGGCTTTCAGGTATTGATCGACGGTGAGAGTAAGCTGAGAACAAATGGAATTACAGCTATAAAAGGATAGACCGTAACGGTCTGCGGCCACAATCAGAAACAGATACAACAGCAGCTCGTGCTGACTTAGTGCGGCTAAGAATCCGTCAGTGAGGAAACGATGAGGAATAAAGCCAAAGCTGCCCTCATTTTGTCTGATACGATCGGGTACGAGTATTTTTTTACGTATCATGTCCACCCCTTTCATGGTTAGCCGTATCCCCTGCGGGGAAATTGATCCACAATTTGACCTTCACATCCGCAAAAAAGGCAATACGAGCGATTTTTCTCATGAAAAATACCACCCCAAAGCCTGCATAGGAGTTTCATAACCCACTCAGGCATCATTGTTGAAGATGCATCATCCATGTTTTTTTGATTATTTTTGCTCAGACCATGCCGGCGTCGATTTTCGGTTTCGCGGTGGGCTTTTTTACCTTTGTCGGTTTGGCGATACCGTCTTTGCGCTTCACAGTGATTTTTTCGTTTCCCGGCAATCCGGCACGGGTCACTGCAGTAAGCTTGGCCCCTGAAACAAGCCCGGCAGATACAGAAGACCAATCCGCACCATCGGCAGCGAATTTGGATCAATAGCAGAATGGCATGCCTCCGTTCTTGCAATCAGTCGGAGGATGCAGTAAAAAGAAAGTGTCTGTGAGGAGCTTCCGGCTGATTGCAGTAGCTCTTCATTAAAGCCCGAAGGTGGCTCTTCGGGCTTTTCTTTTATTATTTGATGGTTGAGGCTTTTTCAACCTTTCAACAGCTTAGGGGATTAAAGGAATTAAATGGATTTCTTTTATCTTTTAAGAAGAAAATGGAATTAGATGGGAATTAAATCACAAAACATAATTAAATTGGCAACATAAGAGA
>CAZDAB010000789.1:0-1620 GCA_964502855.1 uncultured Desulfobacteraceae bacterium
AATTCATATCGCCCAATTGCGATATCACTACTGATCCATTCTTTTAGCCCCAACGAAAAACTGAGGGGCCGGGAAACGGGAACTAAAAAAGCGGGTGAAAAAGTACAAAAATCGATTTAAGAACATCTTTCAAAAGTGGCTCGGCTTTTCCCGATCCCTCTCCAGTGACAGGTTCGCCCACTTCCACTATTGAGCCGCTTGCAGCTCATCTCGAACGACCCGACGAAGGACCTCTTCGAGGGGCTGCTCCTGACGCTCCATGTATGTGCGGAGAGCGTCATTGAGCATCGACTGGTAATTGCCACCACCTTGTTCCTCTACCTTGGAACGGAACCAATCGATAATGTCACGGTCAAGTCGAATGGTGATCCGAACTTTCTTCCCAGATGAAGGAAGTACGGCACCACGTTTACCTTTACTAAAATCATATTTCGCCTTCATATTGTTTCACCTCATAGCGCACAGCCTTGCGTGCGGAAATGATCCGGATTTTGTCCCCACGCCACGTGTAAACCACCACTAGAATACGGCCGAATGCGTCCATTCCAATGGTCACATAGCGTTGTTCACCGCGCCGGAAATCCTCAAGCGTCACGGCGTTTGGATCTTCGAAGACCGCGAATGTATCGGCGAACGAGATGCCGTGTTTGGACTGATTCTCTTTGGCCTTCGATTTAACCCATTCAAACATAGCACCCTATAAGTATGCACATTCGTATGTACATGTCAAGTTTTCTATGGCGAACGAAAAAGTTCACTTACCGCAAAAGGAAAAATATTAGGAAATATTCCGGTTAGATTAACCGGAACAAAACTATATAAGCCCACGGCCATTGGGGTCAAGTGAAACGCCTTGCTCGGTACTTATATAATATTATCAATAGAATATATCTTATTTAAAATTAAAATGAATAATACTTAAAAAAATGTTTGACACCTAAAGTCGGTGTTTTGTATAAGGTTTGTATGTTTAATGTTGTTTAATGTTATTAAATACTTTAGACTTTGGATTATTGCAATGGAAAAATACATAACAGTTGGTCAGGCTGCGAAAAAAATTGGTGTTAGTGCTGAAACCTTAAGAAGATGGGATAAAACCGGCAAATTTCCTTCCCAAAGGCACCCAATAAATAACTACCGAGTTTATAGCGATGAACAGATTGAATCTGTCGTCAATGAACTTCAGCAACTATATTTAACAGATTATGCCAATAAGTTACAATATAAAACTGAGCCTTTTTTCGAAACAAATTTAGGCAAATTATTCAATGAAGATGTTATCAATTTCTTAAAAACAATAGAAACTTCATCTGTACAACTTATATTTGCTGACCCCCCTTACAATATTAAAAAGGCGGAATGGGACTCTTTTGAATCTCAAAAAGAGTATGTAGATTGGAGCTTGGAGTGGATAAGAGAAGCGCATAGAATTCTTGAATCAAAGGGAAGCCTATACATTTGCGGTTTTTCTGAAATATTAGCTGATTTGAAATGGGCTGCGAGCAGTCTTTTTAAAGGGTGCAAATGGCTGGTTTGGTATTATCGTAATAAGGCGAACTTAGGTAATGATTGGGGGCGTTCCCATGAGAGTTTGCTCCACTTCAGGAAAAGTAAAAAAAT
>CAZDAB010000790.1:0-1616 GCA_964502855.1 uncultured Desulfobacteraceae bacterium
GGAGAACAAAGCGAATATCTTTTTCGTGAGGGTCCTGATATAAATGATCTATCCGTTGTGTATTAAATAGAGAAGAACGGCGTTTAATACCATGCACCTCATAGCCCTTGTCCAACAAAAGGTCGGCCAGATATGCACCGTCCTGCCCGGTAATTCCTGTAATCAACGCTCGTTTCATTATAAAATATCTCCGGGTAATTTATATAAGTTTATATTTAATTTGTCGGACCAAATTTCCAGGTAACCGTGATTAATCTCATGATCGAATGTTTTATAAATTTTATCCAGATCAGCAATATCTTGCGTACGTTTTGCAAAATTTTTTAACAAGATCAGATCTTCAAGGGTAATGACCTTCAATTTGGATTCAAAAAAATCGATTTCAAAAGCCCTTTCAATTGCATTCTTATGGTATTCAGATTCAGCCAGTATAAAATCGAATATCATCTCTCTATCATCTATAAAGTTTATGACTCTCCATATCTTTATTAAGTTAAAATGCATGGGTTCTTTGTGAGTTATTATGGATTCAAATTCATCTTTTAACAGATTCGTAAAACCGGACAGCTGTTCTTCTTTAATCATTATAATAATATCAATATCCATTGTCGCTCTTGGCTCTACCAATGCACTGAAAGCAAGTCCCCCGGCTAAGGCATAATCTATCTTTTGCTTGTTTAAAAATTGTATTATTTTCTTTAACTGATCTATGAGTGTCTCTTTGATGTCCAATTTTTTTCCTTATTCGCAACAATTTCTCCAAATATCTTCTTTATCAGATTGTTATCATCCATAGAAGAATACCTTGATTTTAAGAATGACTTTCTGAGCTCCAAACAAAAAGCTGTAATATCCGGCCAGGCCATTAAATTTTTGCTTATTCGCTCTTTTACCAATAAATGATGATCATTCATAGGCTTATTCCAGCACAACCAATTTGCTTCTGGGAATTCCTTGTTCCAATAGTTTTTCCAAGACGTTTTCTTTTGAAATCATAGATGTAATGAGGATTCTGTCAAAGGAAAGTGAATTTAGAACGGCGGGATCTTTGACCACACCGCCCAGGAATTTCTCGCCGATTTTGTTGTCGTCCACTATAGCCAACATTTGGATGGAAGTCTCTTGCAAAGAAATGAAAGCTATCTCTGCAAAGTCACCCGTACCGTAAAATACAACTCGTCTGACCCCTTGTATAATAAGGTAGTTGAAAAGTTTGTGCAGTTTCTCACGAGCGTTTCTATAAAATTCGAATGAATACTGAATATATTGATAGGTCAGTCGCGTTTTTTCCGCTGCTCCCTTTGGTGTAAGGATATACTTGACTCGATTTTTAGGAATATTGTTTATTTTAAAGTACCCTTTGTTGGCGAGCCGCTTGACAAAAGAATTAACAAGCCCCAGGGAAATATTCAGCTTTTTGGATAAATCCCGCTGGCTCGGGGTGTGATCGTTATCGATCTCTTCAAGGATTTTCAGTGTACGGATATCTTTTCTATCCATAATTTTGTTCGATAGTTGAGACCTTTGAAAAATGTCCAATTTTGCTCAAGGCCAAGGAAGGCGAAAATTTTAACCACAGACATACATTGAGTATTTCGAGGATTAACCCGCCAAAG
>CAZDAB010000791.1:0-1615 GCA_964502855.1 uncultured Desulfobacteraceae bacterium
GGCAGAAAAGATTACAGGGGTCTCCAAGGAAGAGGCCATGGGACGGCTATGCTCGGAAGTTTTCGGCGCCAATGTATGCAATACAACAGATTGTGCTCTCCTCAAGGCCATAAAAACCAATCATTCGATTATAAATATGCCGGTTTACATTCTCCGTTCCGATGAAAAACGCATCCCCATCAGTGTCAATGCCACGATATTGAAGGATCGAAGCGGCCGTATGATCGGCGGTGTTGAGACGTTCAGGGATTTGTCCGCTATTACCCAGTTGCGCAAATTACTTCAAAAAAATTACTCTTTTGAAAATATGGTGAGCAAGAATCAAAAGATGCTCGAAATTTTTTCAACCCTTCTTTTAATTGCCGACAGCGACTGCATCGTTTTAATAGAGGGAGCCACCGGCACCGGAAAAGAATTGCTTGCCAAGGCAGTTCATAACAACAGTCCTAAAAAAAACGGACCGTTTGTACCGGTCAATTGCGGTGCACTGCCCGATACCCTGATCGAATCAGAGCTTTTTGGATACAAAGCCGGCGCATTTACCGATGCCAAAATTGACAAACCCGGGCGTTTTGCCCGTGCTCAGAACGGTACTATTTTTCTGGACGAGATCGGGGATATTTCCAGGGCCATGCAGACTCGTCTTTTGCGAGTTCTCGAGGAAAAGACTTATGAGCCTCCGGGATCCATTAAACTCGCCCAGACCAATGCCCGGGTTGTGGTGGCAACCCATCAAGAACTGGATAAACTGGTTGAAGAACAAAAATTCAGGGAGGATCTGTTTTTCCGCATTAACGTAATGAAGTTGAAATTGCCGACGCTTGCGGAACGAAAAGAGGATATTCCTCTTTTAGTGAACCATTTTATCGAGCCGTTCAATCGTGGAAAAAAGAAGAAAATTCTTGGCCTTACTCAAGAGGCAATGGCTGCGGTGATGCTCTATGACTGGCCTGGCAACATACGCGAGCTTGAGAATGTTATTGAACACGCTTTTATCCTCTGCAAAGAACCACTGATTCGTCTGCAACACTTACCGGATAAACTGTTGTCGGAAATTAATGCCATTTTTGCTACCGGTGGTACTACCCTCAAAGATATTGAAAAGAACGCAATTTTACAGGCCCTCCAGAGAAATAATTAGAAAAAAGCGGTAACAGCCAAAGAGCTTGGGATCGACAAAAACACCCTTCGCCGCAAGATCATACGGTACGGTATTGAAGTGAAATAACCGAGGTAAAAGACATGCCGAAAAAAAACAACCCAAAGCAAAAACAAGGTTTAACCGTACTAACCCTGGAAAATGATTTCCGATTTGAGTGCCATAAAGGCCTTAATTGTTTTACCCGATGTTGTTGTAACATTACCATTTTCTTAACGCCTTACGATATCCTTCGCATGAAAAACTCTCTGAATATATCCTCGGGAGAGTTTTTAGCCAACTATACGGTGTCAATGATCGGCGACTCAGGCCTTCCTGTGGTTATGCTAAAAATGAAAGATGATGATCAGAAAACTTGCCCTTTTGTGACGCGCCAGGGATGCACCATCTATCCGGATCGTCCGTGGTCCTGCCGCATATATCCCCTGCAACCGGAAAGTACTAAACTAACCGAAA
>CAZDAB010000792.1:0-1609 GCA_964502855.1 uncultured Desulfobacteraceae bacterium
TGGCTGGCCCTGTCTGCCTGGGCGAGAATCTCCATCATCATTTCCGAAGCTTCCTCTTTTGTCATCTCCGTGAAGTCTTCCATTAAGCTTTCTGCGGTCAGAGAAATATTGTTCAGAGGATTGTTCAGTTCATGAGCAATACCTGAAGTAAAGGTACCGATGGACGCCATTTTTCTCGATTGTAATAATTGTTCCTGTTTTGTTTCGAGTTGTTTTGCCATCACATTGAATGTCTCTATCAGATGGATAACCTCATCTTCTCTTTCCGATTCATATACAATGGGCCGGAATGTTCCTTTTGCCGCCTCTTCAGTTGCCTTTTGCATCAAGGCAACAGGTTTGAGGATCCCTTTGGAAATTAATTGAAGAATCAAAATCATAAATACGATAAAGCTAACTATAAAGGTTAAGGGAATAATCATGATTCGATGTATGTCTTTTTGAATTCGCTGGCGTTTGGTCATGATAAGTTCGTTTGCAAAATCGACCATTTTTTTCCCTTTGGTTCGAATCATCTCAACATTCAGTTCGCCCTTATCCGTTTTAACACGATTCATATTTTCATCTAATATGGTTTTGTAACCCTTTAGGTTACCTTGAAATTCCATAAATTTATCGTCGCCGATAACACGTTCGACATCTTTCAAAAGTTCACGGGAGAAGTCTTCAATTTTAAAAAGGTAAAATATGGTTTCGTTTAGGCTTTCAATATCTTTAAAATAAATAAAATTTTTCTCATAACGCCTCATTTCGAGGATATTGTCGCGGAAGTCATCAAATTTTTGAATAAGCTCCATTTTTCCCTGAAGGGAAAATATATAATGGTAATATAAAACATGGAGTACACCGATGAATACCAGACAAACAACCAACAAAACCATAACCTTACTTTTTATTGTTTTCATAATAAAATCTCCGAAAAAATACTATAAATCTTGACGGTTTCGTAAAAAGTCCGATTTAGACGGTTTCGTAAAAAGTTCAAATTCAAGGCGTGCAAATTTTGTAATCATGAGGCGTACTTGTCGTACGTTGAATGATTACGAAATGCAGCACAACGAAGAAGTTGGGCTTTTTACGAAACCGTCAATCTTAATCAACAAAAGTCTATGATACCCCAGAGTCAATGTGACTCTGTGGCAAAGAAAAATCGTCAAAGCGACCACTACGGATTCGGCAATCCCGACAATGGCCAGAGTGGCAAAGAAGCCAAGAACAAAAATGTTCCCCTCTATGACAGGCTATTAAGCAGATTTGATGCCAATTAAAAGATTAGCTTTAATAGCAATAGGTTAAGATGGTCGATCAAAATAGTAAAAGGGTTTTGAAATGTAAATATCGAGATAATGATGATAAGGGTGGAATATTTTCATAAACAATTTTACTATCTTGTGTCCATCCAGAAATGGTAGATTTTGGTTTCCGGCAAGGCCCGAGCGAGTTTTCAACCGCAGGCATAGCGCGCTATTTCGAGGATTGAAAACGAGCGAGAACGCCGCCGGGGACCGAAAGATGCCGTTTATGGATGGACACTAATTCAAGACCAAATCAACGATCTCCTTTAATTCATTTATTTTGATGATATCCAGATCCTTCTTGATATCTTCCG
>CAZDAB010000793.1:0-1606 GCA_964502855.1 uncultured Desulfobacteraceae bacterium
ACTAAATCATTAATCGTCTAAAACATACACCGTCTATCCTGCTATACGCACACAGAACATCTTGATTTAAAGGGGTAAAAATGGCAACTCCTTGCTCAGAAAAAGCCATGGGTAAATATCTGGCACCTCCCCAACTTGAAATCACAAATTGTGATTTCAAGTTCTCAAATTCTCCATCACTCATCCCCACCCCCAACTCTTCCATCGCCCGATGCATCCGATCGGTCTTCGATTACCTCCCACCGCCCCGCCTTGGTCGGCCCCACATGCCGGATTCTGCCTGCCGCCTTGAGTTTGTTCAGGTGATATTTAACCCCGTCTTCCGAGATGCTCAGGCGTTGGGCAAGCAGCTTGCGAGTCAAAGTTGGCTCGGCACGCAGGCTGGCCATGATTTTTTCTTGGGTAGTTTCTTGGGTAGTTTCTTGGGTAACGGCCTCCTCTTCATCTTTCTGCTCCAAAAATGAGGTACGATTGAAGGAAACAATGAACAGATTGCCGATTTCGCGAAAAACCACATCGGGAGCATTTTTAAGGATCAGCGGCATGCCGCGGCCCCAGGCTTCCACCATTTCAATACGGCGAAACAGATCGGCGATCAATGGGTTGCGCCGTTGAGAAACATTTCCTTTGCGTAAATCATCAATAGTCAGGGTGCCGTAAAGTTTGCCGGGGTTGCGTATTTCCACACGATCTTTGAATATGGCCATCTGAATAAAATCAGGATCGTAATAGTCGCGATGACAGAAGGCGTTGATGATGGCTTCACGCAGGGCTTCGACGGAGATCTCCGGCACATCCACGCGACGTAACCCTTCAAGCCGCATACCGATATGAATGTTTTTGAGGATGTATTTCTGCGCTTCTTCAATCAGTTCGAGAATATCGCCGTCAAAGTCGTGCCGATCGATAATCGTCGAACTCTCGGTGGTCATAAAGACCGCACATCTGAGTTGGATGGGTTTAATGCCGAAAAAAAGCCTGGCCGGATTAAGTAATTTCCCATCTTTGATTAATTCAAGCTTGGACAGTGCGTTTTTCGGCGTATCCCAGGAAAGTTTTGCGCGCTCGACGAATCGCTTTATTTTGGCCTGGTCCAGGTCAGCCAGGGTGAACTTGCCGGGTTGATTGTCCCAGCGAAGCGATTCCCGATTTTGCGCGGCAATCAGATCTTTCAGTTGTTTGACACTTAACTGGCGGTCTTCATCGGCTACCCGCATAAAAGCGCGTCCATATGCGAAATAAGGGGTATCATCACCGGCGAACTCAATTTTGATGCATTGTTTGCCATCGATGGTAACTTCTGAAATCCGTGGAAAGATTTTGGGCTCGATACGGGCCGCAATGGTTTGGGACAGGTCTCGCAGGGTTTTTTCGTTGGCGTCAATACCGGCGATGGTGCCGTTGTTGCGCACCCCGAACCACAGGGTGCCAGCCTGGTGTTTGTTCAAGATGGCTGCCATGGAAACCAGCCCCTGTTTGAGTTCGGCCAAGCTCTTTTTCAACTCAACAGTTTCGCTTTCCTTAAGCGGCTGCTTACTCATGATAGTCCCCAACCATACGTTTATAGCTCATAGCCCAGCCTTGACAGGTTCTTGCGGATTTCCGC
>CAZDAB010000794.1:0-1605 GCA_964502855.1 uncultured Desulfobacteraceae bacterium
CGTTTGAGATATCTCACAATTTTGAAGCCTCGAAAAGCCCGCTATAAATTGCAGTTACATTAAATCAGAATTGAGTGCATAGACGTAGGAGATATCTGAGGTTTTTACGGCGGCAGTGTTCCAGCCCAGCCTGTGCCAAGATCTAACGAGACAATATCAGAGAAAAGTACCCGAATTCCATTTTAATAAACCTTGTCGAGAAAAAAAATACAAATGTACTCAGGAAAAAAGGTGGTGATTTCTTCGGTTAGATAGTTACTTTTGGCGTATGGGCCCATACCAAGCGTTTTTTCTTTTCTATGGGCCCGAATACGGCTAAGCTTTAGTTTTATTTCTTCGCTTTAAAATTGAATTTCTGGCCGCCAATCGACGCCTCAAACATCAGCCCACCTTTGGTGTGAACAAACACGGCCATTCCTTTATGGTAGTTTGTTTCAGCTTGTACACCGGTGGCGGGACCGGCACTCGCTCCAGCCGTGGCGCCTTCGGTGCCAGCCTTTGCTTGGGCGCCAGCTGTGATCGCAACAGCCGAAGCCGACGCATCAAACTCGAATTCCCCGCTGGTAAATTCGTCATAGGATCGCTTGTCTTCAAAGAATATCATCTGACTGAAGGCTTGACCTCCCAACTGAAAACCGATACTCCCTTTTATCAAAGAAACCTCGCCGGTAACCTTCCCGCCCTGGTACACTTGGCCATTACCGTACGAACCTCCAATACCGATGCCGGCTTTACCGACGGTGGGAAAAACCGCATATCCATAAGCATTCTTGAAAAATGGCTGAACCGCTTCAGACTTCTTGTAAATTTCAATGGTATCGGTAAACTTGTCAGCCTGTACTGGATTCGCTAAGGCCAATGCCAAGATAAATATAATCATTAAAATGGGAAAACGATTGATCTTCATGATTGATACTCCTTTCTCGTGAGTTCTTCCTTTTGTTAATAAATTTAAGTAACCAGACTTATTTTGGGTTGATAATCAGTGTGTTTGTTCTCATATTAAGTAGTTTAAGGTAACCTCAAGGATGTTCAGTTACTGCCGTCGGCCGCGGTCAGATTTTATAATAATTATAATTAGACCGAAAACTCAAATTGTCAATAATTACTATAAAGATTTAAGGTGTTGTGGTGATTCTTGTCATGGCCGAACTTGTGATAAATTGAGAATATAGCACGAAAATGGATCATTTAAAAGCGTGTGCTTTCTGGGAGATATCCAAAGTTTCGCTTCAGATTCTATTACCCCAATATATTGTATAACCTTCCCAATAAAAAAGGCGTGAACTTTTAACGTCAATCTACACTTTGTGTTCGATATGTCAAAGTGGACAATGATAGCCGTAGTGTGCAGTTTGGATATTACCCAAGTGGACCTTGATATTTTATAGAAATCTTATCTATTTTAACAAATCTGATTCGTGTGATCCCCATAAGTGATCTGCACTTTGCCCCTTTTTCAGATATGTCTCTGAAACGCAAGATATCTTTGATTGACAGAACTATGCGATCGATCGCAACTATATACAATCAGGATCAATCTAGGTTCTGTCAGACTTATGTTGCCAATTTAATTATGTTTTGTGATTTAATTCCCATTTAATT
>CAZDAB010000795.1:0-1604 GCA_964502855.1 uncultured Desulfobacteraceae bacterium
TGCACCCCACACCCAATTCGATTCTTTTCTGGGATATGATCGTGTTAAACGGGTACCTTTTTTTAAACATCATTATCGCCTATAAAGTACTGGAAGCAGAGCGCAACAATGTTGCCCCGGCCAAATGGTTAAAACCTTTTATTTACCTTTCAATTCCATGGGCTGTCAGTATCCATACGGTAACGGCATATCTTTACTGCGGTCTTCCGGGCAGGGGGTTCTGGCTGACCGCCATTTTGGCGCCCCGCTTTCTCTCTTCGGCCTTTGCCGCGGGTCCGGCACTTTTAATCTTGTTGTGCATGATCGTCAGGAAATTTACCCGATTTGATCCGGGCAAAGAACAGATCCAGTCCCTTGCAAAAGTCGTGGCATATGCCATCAGCGTTAATGTCTTCTTCTTTTTATGTGAAGTTTTTGTGGTATTTTACAGCCAGATACCGGAACATATGGACCATCTAACATACCTGTTTGTGGGATTGCACGGAAAGGGTGTTTTAGTGCCCTGGATGTGGGCTTCCATGATACTGATGGTGGTGTCGATTATCCTGCTGGTCAATCCGGTAACCCGCAAAAACGAGACCGTTCTGGTTGCAGCCTGTATCACTGTGTTTGTCGGCACCTGGATTGATAAGGGCCTGGGAATGATATCCGGCGGGTTTGTGCCCAACCCGTTGCATCATGTGAATGAATATATCCCCACAGTACCTGAAATTCTTATTTCCATTGGGGTATGGGCAATAGGCTTTCTGGTATTGACTGTTCTGTACAAGGTGGGTGTAACCATCAAAGAAGAAATTGCCGGATTGGCATAAACTGTCTTCGACAGTTTTTAAGAGGGGTTCATCCGAAGGATGAGCCCCTTTTTTCTTGACATTCCTTCACTATCCATATAAAAGTTATTTATCCTACGTTGATTGATTTTTTGGGAAGAGATGTGCTGAGATCTTGATGCATAAAGGTTCGCGAAAACCGTCCCGAAAAGACATCGGGATGGATATGTCGAGGATTTTTGCGGATCCTTGATGCGCAAGTCCAAGATCCCGCGTCAGCGGGGAGATCGGTGCAGATCGAGTAAAAAATCAATCAACTTAGGTTATATATTACGTAATAAGAAATTGCGTTTTTAGTGTAACACCTTCTTTTAAAGTTAATTGTAAAAAAATAAAAAAAGCCAGGAAGGCTCAAATGGATTGAAATCCGATAAGCATTCCCGGCTTTTTTGTTTGTGGGTGAAAAATGCATATATCTGAGGGAGTATTATCCGCACCGGTGCTTGTCACGGGCGCGGCCCTGGCGGTAACCGGGATCTCAGTGGGTCTGAAAAAAATGGATTACGAAAAGATCCCGGAGGCGGCGGTCCTGTCGGCCGCTTTTTTTGTCGCCTCCTTGATCCACGTTCCAATGGGTCCATCCAGTGTCCACCTCGTCCTTAATGGGATAAACGGACTCCTTTTGGGCTGGCTCTGTTTTCCTTCAATCCTGGTCGCTTTAGCGCTTCAGGCGATCCTCTTCCAGTTCGGAGGAATCACTGTGCTTGGCGTTAATACGGTAACCATGGCCCTGCCCGGTTTAATCGGTTACTATCTTTTCGGCAGACTTATAAA
>CAZDAB010000796.1:0-1604 GCA_964502855.1 uncultured Desulfobacteraceae bacterium
AAAAAAGTCATTTCCTTTATCGGAGATTCCACCTTTTTTCATTCCGGAATACCCGGTTTAATTAATGCGGTCTATAATAACCATAATTTCACCCTGGTCATTCTTGATAACGGCACCACCGCCATGACCGGGCATCAACCTCATCCCGGTGTTGATATGAAAGAGCTGGATATTGACGGGTACGGGAGGGTGTCTATCGAAGAGATCGTCCGGGCTGTGGGGGTATCCCACGTTACGGTTATCCGGCCGTACCGGGTAAAAAAGAGTATCGATGCCGTCAAAGAAGCCCTGAACTTTAAAGGGGTTTCGGTGGTGATATCCAAAGAAATGTGTACGCTGTATGCGAAAGGTCTGAAGAAAGCCCGGGGAAAGCCTTTTTTTGTTAGTGACAAATGTAAAGGCCACAAAGATTGTATTAATGAGCTTGCCTGCCCGGCCTTTTTTATAGAAGATAACCGGGTTAACATCGATCCTGTCATGTGTTCGGGGTGTTCGGTCTGTGCCCAGATCTGCCCGGAGCACGCAATCTTGCCCATTAGGGATAAATAATTCGTACCACTTTGGTTTTGAAAATATAGCCGAAGTTTTATTTAAGTAAATTTGTTTCAAGGAACGAACGCAGTTCGCTTCGCTTACAATTGGAATGTTGGAATAATGGAAAACTGGAATACTGGCTTTTGGGGTTCTGGTGAAATGGTTTACTGGGAGAATGTGGCAAACAAAAACATAAGAAAAAAGGAGGCTTCCTTTGAAAAACATCATTCCAATACTCCATCATTCCATTATTCCATGTATAGAGCAAGAACTCAATCTCCTAAAACTTCTTTAACCTCAATGACGTTTGAATATTACCATAAGTCGAACAATAGTCAGGGATTGGATTGCTAAATGAATACAACAAGATTAATAATAGTCGCTGTGGGCGGACAGGGAAATCTTCTGGCTTCCAGGGTTCTCGGAGAAGCCGCTCTTCTTTCGGACATTCCTGTGCGTATGAGTGAAATACACGGCATGGCTCAAAGGGGCGGTGTTGTTGAATCCTCAATTGTGTTTGGGGATGCCCAAAGCACCGTAATTTCGGACGGTGAGGCGGATGTGCTATTAGGGTTTGAGCCGTCAGAAACTTTGCGAGCCTTAAATAAATGCAATTTAAATACGGTTGTCATTACAAATCTGGCGAAGCTTCCGTCTTTTACGGTGACCACGGGGAAAAGTGTCTATCCGGATCTGGACGTTCTGCAGGAGTTGATTCGTAAGAAAACGGCAAAACTTATCGCCTTTGATGCAGCGTCAATGGCAATTAAAGCAGGAAATGCCTTGTCCGTAAATATGGTTTTGCTGGGTGCCTTAATTCAAACCCATACCGTTCCCCTTTCCGCCGAAAATGTCAAAAAAGCAATAATCAAGAGAACCGGAAACGCTTTTGTTGAGTCGAACTTAAAAGCTTTCGAGCTTGGGTTTTCCGCCGCTCAAGGACTCGGATAAACGTTTACAGTTTTCATTTAGGCGCTATTTAACCGGGGGCGCTACCCCATCATTTACATTTATTTGTATGCTTCAAGAACTCTCCATTAGAAACTTTGCGATCATCGATGATCTTCAGA
>CAZDAB010000797.1:0-1603 GCA_964502855.1 uncultured Desulfobacteraceae bacterium
TTCTGTAGCCAAGCAATTTGTCTGCCTCATCCAGGCTGATCTCCAGTCCGAACTCGTCGTGCACATACGCTGCCAGTTTCTTCCCCATAGGAGGTTTTTGTTTTTGAAGAATTGAGACCTTTTTTATCAGGTCGTCCATTCTTGTTTTTACTTTCTCGGCAATACCCGGGAGATAGGTATACAAAGGAACATACCGGGAAAGGGCTATATCGCGCCTATCCCTAAGCGCCTTATCCTGATCGAAAGTAAAGAATCCTTGGGACCGAACGGAGAAAGGAACAACCTCGCCGAGTTTGGGTGGCACGGCAAAAAAGTAGATATACTCAACGTAGGATGCAAATAAGACCGCAAGCACAAGGATGGCGTTGAGTATCAGTCTCATCTTGGTTTCATTTGACGATATCGTTTAAAGGTAATTTAAAAACATTATGAAAGCAGATGAAAAGAAAAAATCGAATAGTGTACTGCTTTCAACCTAACCGCAAAACATGAAAACCGACGATAATCGGACAATATTATAATACAAATATCAAAAACAAACCCGTGAGTCAACCCGATAGGTTTGTACCCAAGTTAGTTCGCTTCGCTTACAATTGGAATGTTGGAATATTGGAACACTGGAATATTGGGGATAAGGGCAGAAATAAACCATTTTAATTGTAAAAAACTACTTCAAATTCATTATTCCAATTGGGGCGAAGCCCCTAAGCTCTGGTTCTAATGATTTCAGCAAGTTAGAAGAACTTTTGTTAACAGCTCAATAAATTATGGAGGCAGCTCAATATCACCATTTAATACACCGAAACTTATTTAAAAGTTACAACTTTTGGCTGTATAGTTATTTAATGAGGTATATTTATAATTGGACATAGCTTTCTAAAATCTGCAAACCGGGAAGTTTGCTTCATTTTAAATAATTCAAAGAAAAATGATGATATTTTTTGTTTCTCTTGACATGTCAAATTATTACGATAAATTTTGATAACATCTCAATAAATTATGGAGTCAGGTCAATATGATCATTTAATACACCGGAACTTATTGAGAAGTTACAAATTTTGTGGCAGTACAACATGTTGTAATCCATCAGATTATTGAGATGGCCGGATCATACGTTAATATCCTTCAACCGCACAAAGGAGGTTGCTATGGACAAAATTCTAAGAATCAACATGGGAAATGAAGGTGGACCTCAAGCCAGTGAAGAACCGGTGGGTGATTATGCCGGTTTGGCCGGCCGCGGCATGACATCGGCAATTGTTGCCAAAGAAGTGCCGCCTCTTTGTCACCCGCTCGGAAAATACAATAAACTCATCATTGCCCCCGGGATGCTTAGCGGAAGCCATGCCGCTCAGTCCGGGCGAGTTTCGGTCGGGTGTAAAAGTCCCCTTACCGGAGGGATTAAGGAAGCCAATGCCGGCGGTCAGGGTGCTCAAGTCCTCGCCCGGTTGGGCTATGCCGCCATTGTACTTGAAGGCAAACCCAAAGATGATACACTCTATAAAGTGCTTATTAACAAGGACAAAGTAGAGATAATTCCCGATAACCGTCTTAAAATGCTGGGGAACTACGATTTGATTGATAAGATAAAGTCAGAATACGG
>CAZDAB010000798.1:0-1602 GCA_964502855.1 uncultured Desulfobacteraceae bacterium
CTGTTTCCATGACCATAAACGGTCCTGCACCCATAATGCTTGCCATGTTTTTAAATACGGCCATCGACCAGCAGGTTGCCGCTTTTTGCACGGATAAGGGAAGGGCGCCGACGGAAAAAGAATACAAAGACATTTGTTCCATGACTCTGCCCAATGTACGCGGTACGATTCAGGCAGACATTCTAAAAGAGGATCAGGGGCAAAATACCTGTATTTTTTCCATTGAATTCGCCCTGAAAATGATGGGAGATATTCAGGAATACTTCATAAAAAATAATGTCCGCAATTTCTACTCGGTTTCCATTTCAGGATATCACATTGCCGAAGCCGGCGCCAATCCGATCACACAGCTTGCCTTTACCCTTGCCAACGGCTTTACCTATGTAGAATATTATCTTTCCCGCGGCATGCCCGTTGACAGCTTCGTACCCAATTTGTCGTTCTTCTTTTCCAACGGCATGGATCCGGAATATACGGTTATCGGCAGGGTGGCAAGACGCATCTGGTCCATCGCCATCAGAAATAAATACGGCGGGTCTGTCCGATCCCAGATGCTAAAATATCATGTCCAGACATCGGGACGCTCTTTACACAGCCAGGATATTCAGTTTAACGATATCCGGACAACACTCCAGGCCCTTTGCGCCATTTATGACAACTGCAACAGCCTTCACACCAACGCCTTTGATGAAGCCATTACCACCCCGAGCAATGAGTCGGTCCGGCGGGCCCTGGCCATCCAGCTGATTATTAACCGTGAGTGGGGACTGGCCAAAAATGAAAATTTGAACCAGGGCAGCTTTGTTGTTGAAGAGTTGACCCGGCTGGTGGAAGAAGCGGTCCTTGCGGAATTCGACAGGATCGCCCAACGCGGCGGAGTACTGGGAGCCATGGAGACCGGTTACCAGCGGAGCAAGATTCAGGAGGAATCGATTTATTATGAAAGCCTGAAACATACGGGAGAATTTCCGATAATTGGTGTGAATACCTTCAGGGATCCTCACGCCGACATGGAGCAACTGGCCGAATGTATTGAACTGTCCCGGGCCAGCCAAGCCGAAAAGGAATCACAGCTTAATCGCCTGGCCGCATTCAAGAAACAGAATGAAAAACAAGCCCCCGTGGCACTTGAACGCCTCCAGAAAGCAGCGTTGTCCGGAGACAATATATTTGCCGAACTTATGGAAACGGTCAAGGTATGCACCTTGGGCCAAATTACGCAAGCGTTGTATGATGTGGGGGGGCGGTATCGGCGCAACATGTAGTACCTGAATCTTGCATGAAAATTAATGAGAGTTTTTAAATAATGAAGGAGAATAGATAAAATGAAAGAAGCGGTAATCGTAAGTGCAGCACGAACCCCCATTGGAAACTTTAACGGTTCCCTGGGAACCATTGGCGCGACCCAACTGGGAGCCGTTGTGATTGAAGCCGCGGTTGAACGGGCACGCATAAGCAAGAATGATGTGAATGAAGTGATCATGGGGATGGCTCTGCCGTGCGGCTACGGCCAAAATCCGACCCGGCAGGCGGCAATAAAGGCGGGTATGCCCTGGGAGGTTGAATGTCTCACCGTCAATAAGGTTTGTGGTTCGGCCTTAA
>CAZDAB010000799.1:0-1602 GCA_964502855.1 uncultured Desulfobacteraceae bacterium
ATGAGGTTTGTTTCTGTCATGAGCTATCCAAACGAGGGTTAAAATATCAAAGGCAAGTTGATATCCCGATTGTCTATGATGGGATGACCTTTGATGAGGGGCTACGCTTAGATGTTCTGGTGGAAAAGCTTATTATTTGTGAACTGAAAGCTGTTGACGAGATGAATCCTGTATGGGAAGCACAAATAATTAGTCATTTAAAATTGACTAAAAAACGGGTTGGTTTTCTAATCAATTTTAACGTACCTCTTATCAAGAATGGTATTAAAAGAATTATATTATAATTTTTGGTGTCTTCGTGCCTTTGTGGCAAATAGTTTTTGAAGGAGCTTAAATGAAACTAACCATCGCAGGAACGGGATATGTCGGTTTAGTCACCGGAACCGGGTTTGCAAACCTGGGTAACGACGTCATCTGTTTTGATATTGACAGGGCTAAGATAGACCTGCTGTTAGATGGGGTAATGCCGATATATGAACCCGGTCTGGAAGAGATATACAAAAGAAATCTTAAAACAAATAGACTAAAATTTACCACAGATGCCGTGAAAGCGGTACAGGAATCTGAAATAATATTTATCTGCGTTAACACGCCGACCAATGAGCATCAGGAAGCGGATCTGACGGCGGTTCAGGGGGTTGCAAAAGCCATCGGCCGGTATATGGATGATTACAAGATTGTGGTTAACAAAAGCACCGTGCCGGTGGGAACGGCAGAATTTGTCAAAAACATAATATCGGAAAACCAGCAGAAAAAGATTGAATTTGATGTCGTTTCCAACCCGGAGTTTCTTCGGGAAGGGGCTGCGGTCAAAGATTTTGAAAATCCGGATAGAATTATAATCGGCACGGACAGCAAAAAAGTAGAAGAAATTATGACGTCGTTATACCGGTCAAGAGCACGAGCTGACCGGCCGATCATGATTACAGACATAAGGAGCGCGGAGATTATTAAATATGCAAGCAATGCAATGCTGGCGACCCGTATCAGCTTTATGAACCAGCTATCTTATCTCTGTGAAAAAACCGGCGCGGATATCAAAGAAGTTGCGAAAGGTATGGGGCTGGATGATCGGATCGGATCCCGGTTTTTACAGGCGGGCATTGGGTATGGCGGCAGTTGCTTTCCAAAGGATATGAAGGCGCTTATTGCCACACTTAAACAACATGATTGTGATGTTGATCTGTTTGAAGCTGTTGACAGGATAAACGAAAAACAGAAAAAGATTATCATAGAAAAACTGAAATCAGTATTAACAATAAATGGCAGTTCTATCGCTGTCTGGGGTATTTCGTTTAAGCCGAAAACCGACGATATCAGAGAAGCGCCTTCAATAAAAATTATAGAAGAACTGCAAAATCTGGGTGCAAGAATTCATGCATGTGATCCGGTTGCAATTAAAAACGCAAAGAATGTTTTAAACAATGTCAAATTTTTTGAAAATCCATACGAAACCATTCGCGATTGTGATGCATTGATTGTTGCGACCGAATGGAATGAATTCAGAAACCTTGATATGCGAGCGGTAAAGATCCTTTTGAAAAATCCCATAATCGTTGACGGCAGAAACATTTATAACCCAAAAGAGTTGACAGATCTTGG
>CAZDAB010000800.1:0-1595 GCA_964502855.1 uncultured Desulfobacteraceae bacterium
TGTCTTGGTTCAGCGTGAACTGGAGGATTCCGGTTTTAAATTAAGCTACAACCTATCAATAAAAGGATGCGCTTCGCGCGCTGATTTTAATGGGTTTTTTAAGGCATAAGCAGGAAAGCTTGAATAATAGAAGTGATAGTGAGGGAAACAGCCAATTTCAAACTGTTTCCCTCCGGTGCATTATTCAATGCTACCTGTATCCGGCTATCCCTTGGCAGGTTGCTCCCCAGCAGAGCCCGCCGCCGTTTCACCGGACAATGTCTATTTACACATTTAAGCTGCTTGTGTCAAATTGCTGTTGACAGCTAAACGGCACCTTTGCTCTTTGACAATTTTTCTTGTGCGGTTCTGTTTTCTTTTTTCTCTGGCTTCAGTCAGTTTGCGATCCCTTTCGGCAAAGATCCGACGTTCATGGCCTTCAAGTTTGTCTTTGGGTGTAATATAGCCAATAGAGCTGTGAAGCCGTTTGCGATTGTAATAGGTGACAAATTCGTCAACGACTTTTCGAGCTTCCTCCACAGATAGCGGGCATTTAGGGCGAATGCACTCTTTTTTAAGACTCTGATGCCAACGTTCAATTTTTCCGTTACTCTGCGGGTAATAAAAGGATGTCCTCACATGGCTCATTCCGCTGATGCGGATAAATTCCTTGAAATCACGGGCTATAAATTGCGGCCCGTTATCGGAAATCACCCGCGGATGTTGTCCAGGAAATCTTTCTCTGGCCCGCTGTAAAATAATCTCTACATCCGCTTCAGTCATCGACTCCCTGATTTCCCAATGCACGATATACCGGCTATAACCGTCAAGAATACTGCACAAGTAATAAAAAGTGCCGCTGATATTTAAATATGAAATATCCGTATGCCAGTGCTCATGCGGCTGTGAAGGCCCTTTGAAACCATCACCTCTTGAGGACGACTTGCCGTTCCATTTGCGTAATAAACCAGCTGCCTTCAGCACCCGGTACACACTACTAGGGCTGACAGCGACGATATCGTCATCCAACATCATAAAGGTGAGCCGCCGGTAACCTTCGGCTGGATGTCCGTAAAAAAATTGAATGATGACGTCCTTTTCCCATTGTTCAAGCCAAAAATCTCGTGGTATCCAACTGTTATGTTCGTTTACTTTGCCGTATCGTTTTTTCCAGTCGTAAAATTTGCTGGTGGTGATAGTAATCCATCTAATGAATGCAGCCGTCGAGATGCCGGTCTGCCGGGACCAGTAATTTACAAAATCAATTACGGTATCCCGAGTGTCATGGGGAACCCAGGCCGCCTTTAAAGTTCCCCAAGACTTTTTTTTAACGCGACGTGCTCCTCCATCAACTCCGAGAGGACTTCGTGCTTTTTTGTAAGCTTTTGTTCAAGGGCATTAACCTTTTTCTCAAGACGGATTTTGGCGTTGTCTTTGCGTTTTTCAAATGCACTGGCGCCATTTTCGAAAAAGGCCTTTTGCCACCGGTAAAATACAGTGGGATGCAAATCGTATTTGTCACAAATATCCGATAACGGGATGCGATCAACCAAATGTTTTTTCAGGATCTGTACTTTCTGGTCAGGTGAATAGTATTTTCGTTTCTTGGCCATGAG
>CAZDAB010000801.1:0-1585 GCA_964502855.1 uncultured Desulfobacteraceae bacterium
CATCTATGGGACTGAGAAATCTTATCATAATCATGTTGCATATAACCACAAATCATGGTTTTGTTGAGATATTAACTAACTGATATTAAACTAAAAATTGTTTTAATTCACTATTATAGACGCGACACCGTTCATTAATTTCGGATCGTAGCGGACTAAAAATCCAGTGCAGCGATTTGTTAGCCATTTTCATCATACTCGATACAATTCAGAATACCATTCTATCCATTTTTGAATTTTTGCGTCTTTATTTTTTCCTGCTGCTTTAATTACATCCTTTGATGTAAAACTATCAAATACAGAATGGTCCGTTAGCATATTCTTATAATCGTCCATGGTTTTTCCTAAATCATAATTTTCATGATGATGAACAACTGAAAAATGAACATTCCTAAAATTACCTTTTTTCTGGATTGCATACCCCATCAATTGATTTCGCCAAAGTTGGTTTTCACCGCCTATAAAAGGACAGTTCTTTCTTTGCCTTAATTTGTTGCCATTGAATAAGTTGGATTCATTTGTGATTTGCCAATATCTATAATCACAATGATAATTATAGTAACACTGTGACTCATCACTCAAAATTAATTTGCAATTCCTACAGCTTCCTTTTGATTTATTTCCTTTGGAACGATAGCCACCACAAGTTGTAAATTCATCTTCAGTCAGTTTATGCTCTATCAACCACAAAGACAATTCACCTTCAACATTATAATATGCTATGGCAATATCAGAATCTGTTCCAGCGGCTTGAGTATGGTCATTCAAAGGATTTGACTCATCCCAATATTCAAATTGAAATCCATTCTCCAAATATTCAATTGCAATACTTTTGAATTTGGGATTGATCCGTGGCAATACTTCATTTGCAATTTTGCTTTTTTTAAGAATTGGCGTAAAAAGATTGATGCAAGCTGCTTGAGAACTGGCCATATGGCCTAAATGCTTGTGCTTTTTAAATTTATGACTATCCAATGCCTTTACAATGGGTTGGTAGAGTGGATAACCCTTTTCAATAAATTCTTTTGGTAGAATAGCATCGTATTCACGCCTGGCATGTATACCTGGACGTTTGGTTATATTCTTCCATTTCCATTCAATTAGATGAATGTATAGCGCTAATTGAAAATCTGTTAATTTGGATGGAATTTTGTATTTTGCTTTAATCTCGGCGGGGACATCTTTTTTCATTTTACTCTCTGATTCTTTCTGTGGCTAACAGTGTACGGGCATGGCCTCATTGATAACTTTCAATTTCTTTTCCTGTGACTGGTTCCAGATATAATGGCGTGAATAGGCCTTTTCTATATTCGAATCACCTGATTTGAAAAAGGAAAGGGGTCAAGTCTACTTTTGACCCTTATTAATATTGTTCTGCTTTTTACATGTATGTTTTTAGTTTTCCAGTTATATTTTTAAGCCTCTAAACTCTCTATTGATAAGACAAAATCAACGTTTAAATCTTTTCTTTTACCATCAAGGGTCAAACATAGACTTAACCCCACTTTTACGCTGACTTCCCCTTTAACCCAGTGCCGGATAATCGGTATAGCCTTTGGAACCAGACCCATACATTGTCTCTGTA
>CAZDAB010000802.1:0-1584 GCA_964502855.1 uncultured Desulfobacteraceae bacterium
CGCTGAGTTCACCAGCGCGGTAGCGCCGGGTGAAACGACTTGTTGGACTTTTTAATACCATATTTTTTTGTTATGGCTACTTTTGACCTAGTACCTTGGCAGTGCCTGCTTCAGCAAACTTACCAATAGAAACTACAAGACCATAAAGAGTTTGTGGAAAATGACCAGTTAATCCTAATATACTGAGAAGAAATAATATAAAATCACTCCAGCCATATTCTGTAAATTCTGGAAGCTTACTTTGAGTTCGGATTAGCAGAATATAAAAGCAAACCCAACCTGCAAAAGAACCAATAAAATTGAAAATAAATTGATATGATAGCCAGAAAAAATATCCCAATTTAGAAAATTTTTCTTTCCATGATGGAATAAGTGACATATGAAGGCCTCTGACTCCCCAAAAGACACTCATTATAATAGCAATTGGTATCCAATAGAAAATGAAGAATCCTATCATTATATCCATTATAGCTCCATTCTATTATATTCAGTTATCGACATTTTCACTAACGCCGGTTTTTGGGTGTCCAGTGCAAAAACAGGTTATGAGAAATTTATTTATTCTTAAGTGAATTCGATAATTTTCAAAGCTTTTTCAGGGTTATAATGCCACTCCGAGACATCAAGGATCGGCCTAATTCCACCTTGAACAGACATTCGCCAAAGATCATCTCGATCACGCAGATAAAACTTGTATTGGAAATATTCCCTGGGTGACTTATATGTATTTATAGCTTCACCCTGCTGTAATATTTTGAAAAACGGATTCCAGGGTATGATAAAAATGTCTGTTAAGATATCATTTGTCCCCCCACAAATGAGAACAAAATCACCGTGTTCTTTTAGCTTTGGTGGATCTACTCCTTGGAAATACTGGCGTCTCGATAAGTTGTAAGTTGATGATTTCGTAAAATAGGTCTTATTACGAAAACTTATAGTTTCAATCCAGCCACTTACCATCCGTTCAATTTTGCTTTTTATTCCCATAGCTTTGGCACGATCATAAAACTCCATTGCCCAGTGATTTTTCATGGCACCCTCATTTTACTTCAAACTCATAACGGTGCAAATAAGCTGCGTGTTAAAAATGTTCAAAGTCTGCAATCCCTTTACGGTAAACCGCTAGGTTATTTCACGTCAGCTTCATTTGCCTTGTTAGATGATTTTATAAATTTCTTATACCTTTCAAACTGTGCATCCAAAAACCGATCAATAGTATCTGTTAAAATTTTCTCTGATTCAGGATCCTCTTCCTCCCAGACTATGACTTTGAAACCATTATTTTCAATAAACTTTAACTCTGTTTTTTGAATCTTCTTTGCGGAAACCATATATTTGAATTCAGACGGAAAGAATTTATAGCCTTTGAAGTTTTTGCGAATTGCGGTTCTAACTCCAAAAGGAGCTGCCTCAAGAATATATGTGCCATCCCAATCGAAGGTAAGATGCGCTATATCACTGCCCCATGAACCTGGTGATGGAACAAAAATCCATTGGAGGAAATTCATACAACGTAAGATTACCGATGCGGAGGGAAAATATTGACGGTATGTTGTCTCTGTCTCGTAAAAAAAATGATAATTA
>CAZDAB010000803.1:0-1576 GCA_964502855.1 uncultured Desulfobacteraceae bacterium
TATTTGGAATCACAGCTTCACAAAGAAGCTGACTTAGCCGTTCACTTAAAAACATAATAGACTCAATATCCAGATGCTCGGCAATGGTTTCATCAAACAACAATTTTACTTCTGCTTCAAAGCCGTCAATTTTATCTTCGTCCCAGAACATGAGCATTACAGGAATTCGAGGAAGTGGTCTGAACAAAATCGCCCAATCGGCCGACTTGATTTTATCGGTCATGTCTACCCCGCCGAGCTGTTCGGCCGCAGCAAAGAGTTCATCCGGTTTGCCTGAAAACCTTTCTTTCAGAGGCGCCTCAACATGTTCGACCATGGATTTTATCTTAGATACCGTATTGGGAAACTCAACCAGACCTTTCCATTTTCCGGAAGGAAGTTTGCTTCCACCCTGCGCCATATGATTATAAATAAAAACCTGTTCCCATCGGGTAAGGTCTGAACCGTCTTTCTTTAAAATACCGTGTTCCGTTATGATAATGGAATCTGTGAAATATGGAAGTTCCAGAGCGACACCTTCTCCTCTTTTAATCAACTTTCCGCCTATTCTGTTTGGCAAATCATCGATTTTCACGGAGGCAGATCTTTGTTTTGCCCATTCCAGAGCGTCCCGGGCCATATCTCTTTTTAGCCATTTACCGGATGCATATTGTTCATCCAGTTCTTTTTGGCAGTTTTCAACTATGCCGACGTCAATATGAGGGCAGTTACCCAGAGGTAATTTTTCCGATACCACAAGGCTGGCAAAAGCCAGGCAGGCAGAGAATCCACAGTCTCCGCAATTTGTTTTAGGTAGAACATCTCTATAAAGATCCACGACAGATAATGGCATAATCTATTTCTCCACTTTAAGATTTGTTTTTACAACTAGTGTCCATCCATAAATGAGGATTTTTGTTCAAGATCAAGGCATGCGAAAAAAATAACCGCAGGCATATAGTTGATATTTCGAGGATTATTTTTTGAGCATAACGCAGAGATCGGGCAAAAAGACCATTTATGTATGGACATTAACTATAGTCAATGCTAGTCTCTTTAAAAAAACTGACCCCATTCTTTGGGAATCTAAAACCGACTGAATCTGACTCGGTACAAATATGTAATCCATAATAAGCAATATATATGCCACCTTACTTTTACAGAAATCAAAGAGGGTTAGTAAGAATCATCTGTTTTATTTTCAAGACAATAGATAGACTCTTTCCTTGCATTAGCGATTTTTACAATTGATATAAATTTGAAAAACTGCGTTTGAATATGTCTTATGAGACATTTGTGTTTCAATCTTAATTCTGAAACATAAGGGAGTGCTATTTAGCCCGTATCAATCCATAATTTGAGTGTATTCGTGATGGGTTAAGGGACTATAAATTAAATGTTTTATAATTTGGCATGGCTTTTGCTCAACTTAAAATGGCTGTAAAAATTCCGGGGCCTTTGTAAAGGGTGATAAAAAATGAAAGAAGCTATGTTAATTTTACTTGCAGCACTTTTCGTATGCATTTTTCTCGTGATTTTTTTATTCAACACCGATTTTCGCGATAGGTTTAACCGTCATATGAATATAATAATTTCG
>CAZDAB010000804.1:0-1576 GCA_964502855.1 uncultured Desulfobacteraceae bacterium
GCTCTCGGTACCGGCGGCATGCTCAGCAAAATAAAGGCTGCCAGAAAGGTTACCGTGGCCGGAATTCCAATGGTTATTGCAAATGGTAACAAACCCGATAGCTTGAAAAAACTTTTTTCCGCCGAAGAGTTTGGGACTTTTTTTGTACCCAAAAAGAAAAAGCTCAAAAGCCGAAAATGTTGGATAGCCTTTACGTTGAAACCCAAAGGGGTTCTTACGGTCGATGACGGCGCCGCCGCTGCAATTATGAACAGAGGCAAAAGCCTTCTTCCCAGCGGTATCGTCGGTGTAGAAGGGGATTTCGGTGTGGGTGATCCGGTGGAATTCAAAAAAGGTGACCATGAGACACTGGGAACCGGTCTCGTCAACTACAGCGCCACCGATATTCGCAAGATCATGGGACTTAAATCCAACCAGATTAAAGAGCGTCTCGGGTATAAACTTTATGATGATGTTATTCACAGAGATAATTTGGCCATTACGGCCGAAAATAATTAAACGTCTCGGAATTCTTACAACTTAATGAAAATATGGGATATTTTTTGAGGCTTGAAGGCTTGCCTCGAATATGGAACAATGGAATAGTGGAATACTGGAAGGTTGGTTTTTAAAAGGATATTAGCCATTTTTAGTGTTATCATAAACACGAATTTTACCATTAACCCAATATTGCATTATCTCTCCGAGCCGGAGGCCCAGAACCCATTATTTCACTATTCCAGCATTCCAACATTCCAATTGGGGCGAAGCCCCTAACTTGTTTTTTGAAAGAGGAAGTGAGAGATGTCTATTAAATCGACAATACTGGAGATGGCCAAAGAAGCCCGAACGGCTTCCATGGAGATTGCCAGATGTCCTTCAAACAAAAAAAATGAGGTTTTGCTTAAAATAGCAGATAACATTGAGGCCCGGGCAACGTATATTCAGGAAGAGAACCAAAAGGATCTTGCCATGGCAAAAGAGATGGGTCTGTCGGATGCCATGATGGATCGCCTTACCGTGACAGACGCAACCGTCACATCCATGGCAAAAGGGTTACGGGAGGTTTCCCGGCTTAATGACCCCGTGGGTTCCACAAGCAAGTCATGGCTGAGACCCAACGGCCTGGAAGTCTCACGGATGCGCATACCCCTCGGCGTGATCGGCATCATCTACGAATCGCGTCCCAATGTCACAATAGATGCCGCGGGCCTTTGTCTGAAAGCCGGGAATGCGGTGATTCTTCGAGGCGGATCAGAAGCGCTTCATTCAAACCAGGCTCTGGCGGGTATCATTAGCCAGGCACTTGCTGAAACCGGCCTTCCTGAAAAAGCCGTCCAGGTCGTACCCATCAGGGACCGGGAAGCAGTCAAGATTCTTTTGAATCAGGAAGAATTTATCGATCTCATTATCCCGCGCGGAGGGGAGGGATTGATCCGCTTTGTTGTGGAGAATTCAACCATTCCGGTATTGAAACATTACAAAGGGGTATGTCATGTATATATAGATGACGGAGCGGATCTGGAAATGGCGCAAAACATTTGTTTCAATGCCAAGGTTCAGCGCCCCGGTGTGTGCAATTCCATGGAAACAATGC
>CAZDAB010000805.1:0-1572 GCA_964502855.1 uncultured Desulfobacteraceae bacterium
GGGCGGCATTTAGATCATGGGTTTCATCCAACAGTTTGAATTCTAAAAGAGCGGTACGCCCGATAAGATCTTTGGCCCTTTTTGTATCTTTGATTCCGGGGAGCTGGATAAGTATCCGTTTTTCACCCTGTCGCCGAATATCCGGTTCACTGACGCCAAACTGGTCGATTCGGTTTCTGATGGTTTCAAGTGCCTGTTCCGTTGCCAGCTTCTTGATGTGGCTGGACTCTTTGTCAGGAAGATCCAGCATCATCGTAAGGATTCCGTCGTGGGTCGATCTTGAAAGGATACGCAAATTTTTAAACTCTTTGTCGAGCAGCTTTTCAAATTTGTCGATGTTTTCCTGGCCTTGCAACTCCACGGAAATGCGGCTTCCATCGATACGATTCAACTCGATAGGGTGGATGTGCTCTTTCTTTAAAAGACTTCGGATTTCCTGGCTGATACGTTCTATGGTGCTTTCCACGGCTTTTTCCGTATCCACTTCAAGTGCGAGGTGCATGCCGCCTTGAAGATCGAGCCCTAAGTTTATCTTTTTATGTGGCCACAAAGATGGTTTTATGGTCGGAAGAATGTAAATAACGGCAATGATAATAACTGCAATAACGGAAACCGCCCGCCATGAGAGATTTTTCAATGATCTTATCCTTTCCTGAAGTTGCGTCTAAAATAAAATGACGTGCACTCATCCGCGCTGAAGCCAGGGCTCAATAACGCCGAAGGCGGATAAAACTTATGTATAAGCGATCGTAAAGGCAAAAAATCGGTTAATGGTTGCAAATAAAGAAAGCTATCTGAATTATGCCTTCTTTTTTTTTGATTCCTGGACTTGTGATGAAGACTGGACCACCTGACCGACGTTGCCGCGGGCAATCTTTACACGGACCTTGTCAGCTATTTCAACCGTCATCGTGGTTTCACTTACGGCTGTAATTTGACCGTGAAGACCTCCACTTGTTATGATGCGGTCTCCCTTTTTAAGACGGTTTATCATTTCACGATGTTCTTTGGACTTTTTCTGCTGGGGCCGAATAAGCAGGAAATAGAATATAACGAACATCAGGATAATCGGTATCAGTGATGTAAATCCTGCTGCTCCCTGGCCTGAAGTTCCACCGCCCTGGCCCATTGCATAAGCGATATTTATCAAGATAAATCCTCCTTGCATGGAAATAGTATCGTCTTTTTTAACAAATTGATTTTCCACAAAATTTATCCGCCCCAAGCGTTATTCCTCAACAAAAATATAATTATACCTGAAGCGGTAATATTTTCAAAAAACTTAAATGTCACCTTATATTTTGTATTAAAAAAGCACAAAAAACGGCGCTGATATACTGCAATTGATTGCATACGTCAAATGTTTATTTCAATATAAAAAACATAGTCCTTAGAACCGGGTCAAAGATCAATGGCTTTGAGATAAAAAAATACTTCGGGGTGCTGAAGACCTGGAGTACAGGAATGATGGTATATCGGCTCCCTCTGGGTCCGAATTTTCATTCAAATTAATTGGGCGGTATCCAGAGCGTTTCACCGTCAAATTGAATGCGATTTACATGTTCGTAATCG
>CAZDAB010000806.1:0-1571 GCA_964502855.1 uncultured Desulfobacteraceae bacterium
CCAGGGGAACATTAAAATCTACTCTGAAAAAGACCCTTTTGCCTGAAAGATCTATATCTTTAATCGTTTTCATGATTTCTCCTCCCCTTTTCCTTGATTCGGTCTTTTTCTTCCCTTTTCCCTTGCGCTGAAGGGCTTTCTTTTTAGACCACCTTTCCATAAAATTTATACGACCGGACTGATACGCCCTGTCGATAATTTCTTCCCGAACCTTCAGCCCGCCGGCTCCCTCAATGGCTGATCTTAAGCACTCTGTTTTGTGACGACATGCAAGACAGGTCTCAGGGGTATTCCGCAACCCGTTCTTGCCCATAGGAAAAACGGTTTCGAGTTCGCCAAAACAAGGGGGAAATTTTTTATTTAGTTCGTCATCGGCCATTGTCTTGTCAAGTTGAAAGGTGGGCATTTCTTGCCAAATACCGCTTTGGTCCTACTTATTTTGCATATCAAATTCCTGATTCATCCGTGCAATATAACCGTGATCCGCAAAGCTGAAATATCGGTTGTCTCCTATGATCAAATGTTCGTGAACGGTTATACCGATTACTCTGCAGGCAAAAATTAACTGTCGTGTGATGGAGATATCTTCCGGAGACGGCTTGGGATCACCTGAAGGATGGTTGTGGGCAAAAATAAGAGCTGCGGCGTGATGATTAAGGGCTGCAATGATTACCTCTCTCGGGTAAACCGAACTTGCAGTCAACGTTCCTTCAAAGAGAATTTCCGTAGCAACAACCCTGTTCTTGGCATCAAGAAAAAGAACCGTGAAGCATTCACGACTTTTTTCTCTTATGCTGTGGTAAAGAAAATCAAACAGCTCTTTTGAGTTGTTCAAGGGGTCTTTGTGTATCAACCGTTTTTCAAGATAACGGTCTGCCACCGCTTTTATAAGCTTGATCCCCAGTATATTTTTAGGGCCAATCCCGGGCACTTCACAAAGCGCTTCCGGTGAAGCTTCAAGTACACCCTGAAACGTTTTAAACCGTGCCAGTGAAGCCTTGGCAGCATCCTTGCAGTCTTTTCGAGGATTGGCGAGGGTCAAGAGCAATTCAATGACTTCATAGTCATGGAATCCGGAAAGGCCTGAAGTGAGAAATTTTCTCCGTAGCCTCTCCCGGTGACCTTTCCCCTTATGTTGTCTGACACGTTCAATTTCGGGCTGCCCATCAGAAATTGCATATTTTTTCATAAACCGATCAAGTTAGTTCGCTTCGCTCACAATTGGAATGTTGGAATATTGGAACACTGGAATATTGGGTTCTGGGAAAATGGAAAGTTGGGTTATTGTAAAATTCCTCTTGACAGGAATTAAATAGAGGAATGTCATTTTCTTTAAATTATCATTCCAATATTCCATCATTCCATTATTCCATGTGCGAGTTAAAAATATAAGTCTAAAAAATACTTTTATTTCCAATAAATTGTAGAATTTCCGAGACGTTTAATTAATATCGAGTTCGTTTTTAAGATCGCGGGTCATCAGCCGGTGTACGGCCTCTTTGGGAGAAACATCGTTATAAAGAATATGGTATACTTCGTGGGAAATCGGCATTTCAACACCAAGCCCGCGT
>CAZDAB010000807.1:0-1570 GCA_964502855.1 uncultured Desulfobacteraceae bacterium
TTTGCGGTGATTCACTGGAACTGAGCATCAGGGCAGCCCAAACCGATGCCAAGATTATCGTCTTTTGCGGGGTGCATTTTATGGCCGAAACCGCTTCCATCCTCTCCCCGGACAAGACCGTGCTCTTGCCCCGCAAAGATGCCGGATGTCCCATGGCGGATATGGTAACACCGGAAGCCCTTAAAGCCAAAATGGATACACTTCCCCCGATGCCGGTTGTAACCTATGTTAATTCAACGGCATCGGTCAAGGCACTTTCAACCATATGCTGCACTTCGGCCAATGCCATAAAAGTCGTAAACAGTCTGGATGCCAAAGAGGTATTAATGGTTCCCGACCGAAACCTCGCCAAGTATACCGCTTCGCATACGAGCAAGAAGGTTCATGTCTGGAATGGATACTGCCCGGTTCACGATTTACTAACCCAGGAAGATGTCAAAAAAGTAAAACAGAAATATCCTGATGCTATTTTTATGGCCCATCCCGAATGCCGTCCGGAAGTTCTTGCGCTGGCGGATCATGTTTTTAGCACTTCAGGAATGATCCGGTTCGCCAGGAAATCCAAAAACCGAACTTTCATTATTGGAACAGAGGTGGGGTTGCTTTATCCTCTGAAAAAAGCAAATCCTGAAAAAGATTTTTATCCGTCTTCCGGTGCCATGGAATGCCCGGACATGAAAAAAATCACCCTCCATGATATCGCCAGAAGCCTGGAATTAATGGAAGGAGAGGTCAAGGTGCCTGAAGAAATACAGCAGCCCGCACTTAAAGCGGTTCAAAGGATGGTAGATCTGTCTCTATGAGAAGAGAGGTATCGGGATGTGAGGGATGCAGGGCTTCAGGGTTCCGAGGTTCAACGGTTCAGAAACTATAGGGTTACCTCACAAATATAAACCGGCCAATATTGACGGTCTCGTAAAAAGTCCAACTTCTGCGTTGTTCTGCATTTCGCAATCATTCAACGTACGATAAGTACGCCTCATGATTACAAAATTTGCACGCCTTGAATTTGAACTTTTTACAAAACCGTCTAAATCGGACTTTTTACGAGTTCATCAATATTGGGGAACGAGTTGTTATTTCTGACTGATTATTCCTGGTTTATCCGGGTTGGGGTTATTTTGATTCGAAGCAGGTTCAACAAATAGGGAGGAGATTCTATTTCGGCCTTTGGCTTTTGAACTATACATTGCCTGATCGGCTCTTTTGATAAACGTTGATAATTGTTCATTTTTAAAATATTCAGTAAGACCGATACTTATGGTTATGGTTACAACTTTATCAGGTTCCGGCCAAAAACGTTCTGATTCCACGGCGGTCCGAATCCTGTTGGCAACGTTTTTTGCCTCTTCACCTTTTGTTTCCGGCAGGATTACCGTAAATTCCTCTCCGCCATATCTGTAAGCGGAATCCATTGTTCTGAGGCACAACTTAATAATCTGGCTAAGCCTGACCAGTACTTTGTCGCCTTCAAGATGTCCGTATGTATCATTATACATTTTGAAGTTATCAATATCCAAAAGCAAAAGAGCAAGTGAATGGCCGTAGCGGCTACACCGGCCAATTTCTA
>CAZDAB010000808.1:0-1563 GCA_964502855.1 uncultured Desulfobacteraceae bacterium
CCATGACTGTGGAAACCACAATGATCCGGTGCATATTCCAGCGCACCGGTTTTGGGTCGAGATACGTTCTGTCGTATGCAATGGTCATGATCGGAACATCATTGAGAAACGCCAGCAGAATGATCATAATAGCGGTGATGGGATAAAAATTGAAAACCAGCATCGCCAGCACCACGAAAATCATGATTCGAATGGTTTCTGTGATACGGTAGATGGCATATGAGTTCATCCGTTCGAAAATCCGGCGGGCTTCTTCCACCGCATTAATAATCACCGATAGTCCGGAAGCCGTTAAGACCAAATCCGCCGCGGCCCGGGCCGCATCGGTGGCGCCGCTTACCGCTACACCTATATCGGCCTGTTTCAGGGCCGGCGCATCATTCACGCCGTCACCGGTCATGCCCACGATATGGCCGCGGGCCTGAAGGGCTTTGACGATACCGTACTTATGCTCGGGAAAAACCTGGGCAAAACCATCCGCCTTCTCCACCTGTTCTGCTGTATCTTGAGCCATTTGTCCGTCGCGCTGATTGGCGGCAAGAAGCCTGTCCGCCAATTTAATATTTCTTCCAAGACCCAGTTGTCCGGCGATCTCGCGTCCAATGGCAAGGTTATCTCCGGTTACCATTTTGACCTGAATGCCATGTGCCTGGGCCTGGGCAATGGTGTCGGCCGAATCCTCACGAGGGGGATCATAAAGCGGCAGAATGCCGAGAAACTGCCAAAGTCCATTATTTTCAGATCGTGCGACACCCAGAGTGCGATATCCCTTGGCGGCGAAATCGTTTACAGTCTCTTCCACCTTTTTTTTGATGCCATCATCCACGTCGCTCATTCCCAGAATCACTTGAGGCGCCCCTTTGGTGACTTTAAAGGTCTTGCCTTGGGCGTCCTCAATGGTTCCTTCCGTGCGCTTGATGACAGGATCGAAAGGTAGAAACTTAAGTTGATTGTACATTTTCAATAGGTTAGTGTCTTGAACCCCGCCGATTACCGCCAAGTCGATGGCATCCTGGTCTTCGGGTTTTGAGGCGAGCGCAGCAGCTAAAATCAGATCCTGCGCGTCCCGCGCGCTGAATGTTACAGGTTCACCCAGCGTGAGCCGATTCTGTGTCAACGTTCCGGTCTTATCAGAGCACAAAATGTCCATACCGGCCATTTCTTCAATGGACTCCAGCCGGGACACGATGGCCTTAAGCTTGGAAAGTGCCAGTGCGCCAACGGCCATGGTAACGGAAAGTACCGCCGGCATGGCTACCGGGATGGATGCCACGGTAAGAATGAGGGCAAACTGAACCAACTCAAGAAACGGCGTACCACGGAATAACTGCACAAGGATAAGGACCGCAACCAGGCCGAGGCTGATATAAATCAGGTAGTCACCAATCTGCAATACTGCTTTCTGAAAATGAGAAACGGACTTTGCCCCAGCCACGAGTTTGGCGGTCTTTCCGAGATAGGTATCGTTACCGGTGGCGGTGACGAGACCGACCATTTCCCCCTGTTTTCCAATCGAACCGGAGTAAGCAATGTCGCCTTTTTCTTTGTTCACCGGCAAGGATT
>CAZDAB010000809.1:0-1557 GCA_964502855.1 uncultured Desulfobacteraceae bacterium
CTTTGATTTCGCTCTTTGAAAAACTACGTTTTATTTTTTTTGACGTCGCATTAACGTCACGGTTGATTCTATAAAAACTGTCCAGGGCTGTTTGATTAGCTGGTGTCAAAAAGATATTCATAGGTATAGGCGTAGCTCGGGACTTCCAATATCGACAGGATATCTTTTTGCAGTTTATTTAGGTCGGATACGAAACCATAAGTATTGCCGTCTGGGAGAACCATTTCTCCCTTTACGAGATCCTGGAATTCAGCAAGCAGATATTCTGTTCTGGGATTGCGAACATCTTTCTTATTAGGCATGAAATTGTTCAAACCCTTATCTCTTTCGTGGATATTTTTTCTGGCTGATCTTTCGATCAGAACAATTATCTGCAACGCTATTTTGAAGAGAAACAAAAGTGCTTCGATTCGTTCGGGTGTCTGCAAATAGATCGGTTCAAGGTTGTACCCGCTTTTGGCTCTCCGGTTTGTGTGCTCGCTTTTATACTGGTTTTTGTGAGCCATCATTGCGGCTTTAACCGTTAAGTCTTCCATGGACTTGTTGGTTATCAGCGGATAATAACCGCAATGATACAATGCCTTTTCAAAAGCAGCTTCGTCAAATTTGAACTGGATACTAAAATGATCTGTGCTGACAGCAATCTTTTCCTGCTTTTTGTTTTTTACCGGCCGTCCTCTTTTTTTATTTTTGTATGCTATGATCGGTTCATTTTTGATGCTGTATTCAAAAAAATCGGTTGTATAATATTTTTTCAGGATTGAGGCGCAGGCCTTATCCATCGATTCTTTGGTTTTGAGTTTATATTTGTTTAGCTTCTTGTTCAGCTCTTTGAAAGCGGTCTTTGTTTTTGTGACACGGTTTTCAAGGGTTCTACGTTTTCTGGCAAACAGGCCATGGTCATACAGTATAATCATTCTGAAAGGATAATCCTTTGTCTTGTGACTGATAGTCAAAGGAATCTCAAAACCGCGGTTTATCTTGTCTTTGTACGGAATCAGAATTTCGTGATCATGCTGGTCAAGCGCTTCATGAAACGCAGTCTTATATGACTCATACATCGGCGCCGGAGCAATGAAAAAGCCTTCGTTGTCATGGATGTGCGCCATATTCTCTTTAGTGATTATTTTTGAATCGGCAACATAAAGAAAATCCCGGCGGCCTAACAGATCGATAAGCTTTTTCCATTGCTCGACATATGTTTCAACATCAGCTGTATTGCCACTGTAAGCTTGCTGAAATAAGGGAAACGCGCTGTCTGAACTTACAGATAACGACCAGATAAGTTGTTTGAGATCCTGGCGATGCTTTTTGCTGTACCCAAAACTGATTTTGATACTGTTGGCTGTTTTATTGTTGCTGCATTCACCGTAAACTGATGCCGATGTGGTATCATTGTGGCATAGATCGCTCTCAATGTTAAATTCATTGATCATCTTCTGGGTTACAAGCGTTTCCAGATTGCCGATGCCATAGTTGAACAGGGCATCTAACGTATCGGCCAGGCGATCATCAAAATATTCTTCAGGAGCAATGCCCGGCAAAATGACACTAAGC
>CAZDAB010000810.1:0-1552 GCA_964502855.1 uncultured Desulfobacteraceae bacterium
CGGCCACAACCCGGCCAAAAAGGGATGCTTCTCGCATTCGGTGCCGGCTTCTCAGCCTTCGCCGCGCTCATGGAATTTGCGTCCCCTTGAAATCGGGTAACGAATCATTATAAAGAGCGGCTCAAGGAGAAGCGGAATTTTGAATGAATACTGTGCGGTGCAGAAAAAAAGAGAAGCCCGGATAACCGTGTTGGGGGAACCCCAATTAAAGGAATCTCTGGCATGTTTTTTAAGGTGCCTTTTAACTTAACATTTTCATGGTTAATGGCGGTATAAAACCAGCCGATTTTACATCCACCTGCTCCGACGAATTTCATAGCCATTATTCTTTCCGGTCTCCATTTTAATCAAGGATCAAGGTTTGAGCCCAATCACGCTCAATCTGTCAAGAATGAAGATTTATGACGTTTAATTCGAAGACTATTTAACTGTTACCTGACCCCGTTGTTTTCACCACAATGCCTGGAATTAAATTATATCAAATAGAAATTTATATCCTTCCGATGGCTAAAACGTAAAGATTTCTAAAGAACAATTAAAAATTATAGAGAATAATATTGTTTTTTGAGATTTAGGATAGGGTCTGACGGCTTTAAAATCTTGTCTGGGGATGGTGTTGAATAAATAGGCCATATAGAGTAAAAACAATGCAACAGGCCGCAGTTTAAAATCTTAAAGATTAAAGACGCTTTTCAGGGAGCACAATTTCATGAATGATTCAGGAAAAATGCCGGTTACAACAATAAACAGTATTGGTATGGAACTTGTTTTGATTCCGTCGGGTTCGTTCAAAATGGGCGGAGACAAAAAACTTGAACAAGCTGAGGATCATGAAACCCCACGACACCTGGTTAAAATCAATAAAGCATTTTTTATGGGTAAATATGAGGTCACTCAAGCGCAGTGGTCTGAGATGATGAATAATAATCCAAGTGAATTTAAGGACGACATAAAACCGGTGGAAAGGGTTTCATGGAATGATGTGCAAGCGTTTATCCAAAAGCTGGACACTAAAGAAGAAACAAATAAATATCGTCTTCCAACTGAGGCTGAATGGGAATACGCTGCGAGGGCAGGCTCAGAAAGTTCATACAGTTTTGGCAGTGATATTAATATATTAAGCCGATACGCCTGGTATAGAAAAAATTCAACAGGTGAAACCCATCCAGTCGGTCAATTAGAGCCTAATGCATGGGGACTTTATGACATGCATGGAAATGTCCATGAATGGTGTCAGGATTGGTTTGATAGAAAATATTATTCTCAAAGTCCTTCAAACGCTCCTTTAGGCCCTTCATCGGGATTGGCCAAGGTGTTGAGGGGAGGCGACTGGGGAAGTGAGGATTGGTATTGCCGATGTGCATCACGCAGCCTCAGCTCACCGGACCGTCGCAGCAACCGGCTGGGTTTTCGTTTGATCAGGATGGTTTAGTTGTCCCGACATAAACTTGACTTGACAGAATCGTACGTTAGGTCAATACATCACTTGACAGTTCAATATGGGAGCATGATATCACAACCAATTGAACCGATCTTAGACTTCCAAAGATAT
>CAZDAB010000811.1:0-1552 GCA_964502855.1 uncultured Desulfobacteraceae bacterium
CTCGACAATGAACAGATTGGAAAAATCAAGCATTGTCTTAGAGAGCCCAAGATCAATCCAACAGAGATTGATAACACTCTTCATATGGTAAAAAAGGTCATGGCCTCAAGCCATCGACTCTTTGCCCGTCATGCTCGTAAGGCCATGCACAGCGGGGATATCTCCGACCCATATCAATTTGAAACCAAAGACATGGAAGACAAGGTTATCGAAAATGCGCTTGAGTATATGGCTCGATTGGAAGCCGAACCGGCACCTCATTTGGATTCAGATGTGGTGGAGCGCATATTTAATAAGGTGCCGGGCCTTTTGCCGAGCTTAAAAACAACCTAAGGGCTTCGCCCCAATTGGAATAATGGAATGATGGAGTAATGGAATAATGGGTTTAAAGGATTTTTCTACAATTAAAATGGTTTGTTTCCGATTTATCCAATATTCCAATATTCCAGCATTCCATGGAAGTGGCATAACTCATTAGCTATTAAAAGATTTTTAATTTCAAAAAAATGTATAATTTCAGAGGTGTTAGTTTGCAACAACAAACGAACAAGAGTGGAGGAGTGGGTGATGAATCCAAGTGAACTTTTAGAGAAAATCGCATTTAATGTCATTCAGGGAAGAGTGGAAGCCGAAGACGAAGGCTTTGATCCGGGACTGGAAGGTCGGCCGGGTGTAACCGAACTGGTGAATGAGGCATTGAATCAAAATATAGATCCAGAGAAGATATTGATAGAATCATTAACGGAATCCATGGAAATAGTGGGGGAGAAATTTGAGCAAAATGAGTATCTGATCCCGGACATGCTGGCTTCTGCCGAATGTGTGGGTGTGGCCACGGATTTGCTGGCGCCTTATCTTATTAAAGCGGGTGTGGAGAGCAAGGGCAAATTTGTAATTGCCACGGTGAAGGGCGACCTTCACGACATCGGGAAAAACATTGTTGCCATTATGTTAAAAGGCGCAGGCTACGAAATCATCGATCTAAAATCTGATGTGAGTACGGATCGCATCGTGGATGCGGTTAAAGAGAGTGAGGCTCCGTTTTTAGGGCTTTCGGCGCTTTTAACCACAACCATGCGCAATATGGAAAACGTAATCCGGGAACTGGAAAAACAAGGACTTCGAAATAAGGTCAAGGTTTTTATTGGCGGCGCCCCGACCTCCAAGGAATTTGCGGCACAAATCGGAGCGGATGCGTATTGCAAAGATGCGTTTCAGGCCCTTGAGATTATGAAAAAAATAGAAAGTTCGCCGTGATATATTGTTTTGGCAGGCAAATCCGGAATAGGAGAAATCATGGGAGAAAAGGGAGAAAAAAAGGCGTATACACAAGCACACAGCACGGGAAAATATGAAAAAGCAAGCGGACTCACCGGAAAATATGACAACGTTCGACGGTTTTGGGAAGATCAAAACACCGCTATTTTTTTACGTCCCGCACTGAATAATTTGGTGGAAAAAAAGAAAAGAAACCTTGAAAGAATACGTATTCTTGATCTGGGTTGCGGCAGCGCCGACGGATACGACCTGTTAATGAATGTAACAACCAAAG
>CAZDAB010000812.1:0-1548 GCA_964502855.1 uncultured Desulfobacteraceae bacterium
CCTTACTATTGGCCGTTTAGCAATATTGGTGCCAACCGTTATTTGCTGTCATAGCAATATTCCATTATTCCATCATTCCAGCATTCCAATTTGGGCAAAGCCCCTGACTTGTGATATTTACCCGCCAACCGAAACAGAAAATTCTTATTACGGAGGCTGTCCGAGAATAAAATAGCTTTTCCAAAATCAAGGAAAACGAAAATTATAATTTGAGCTTGACGAAGAGAATAGGAAAAATATACATTCTCGGACAGCCTTCTGTGAATCCTTCCAACATTAGTGGAGTTTATGGCTTCAAAGCTAAATTTTCCGAACAGACGGCCAAGGAGAAAATATGTACTTGTTTTTCGTTAGAGCTTTTAATGATGTTGATCATCTTACACCGATCGTGTGGAAAATGAGCAGGGACAACTATCCTGTTGCCGTCTATTGTATAAACCCGGAATATGATATTCAGAACGATTATCGTCTCGACTTTTTAAAGGATATAGGAGTTAAAGTCGATTCTATTTATAATAATAATTTTGATCAACATTTGGGTATATTACATCGAGTCATGCGGTTTCTTTTTCAAAGGAGTTATGCCCTTCAAATAAGACTTGACATTAATTCTCGATCGTTATTTTCAATCTTGTCGAACAATCTGCGACTTCTTGCTCGAATAATAGGAACTCAGTTATATGGAATAACGAGAAGAAAGTTTTACGACTCCCGTTGGGCTCGAAATATTCTGGAGCACACCGGGGCTCAAGTTTTGTGTTTTGACTGGGTAAGGCCGGAACGATACGTTGTTGACGTATTATTGAGAGCCGCTAAAGAAAAATCTATACCTGCATTGGCGCTGCCTCATGGCGTTTATTTATATACGAACGATTTGGTAAAGATCGATTTGACAGAAGACAGGGTACGTGAAAAATACAATCGTTACGATCATGTTGTGGTGCAAAACAGCCTGTTCAAGAAGGTTATGTCGAAATCCGGTGTTGAGAAGGAAAAAATTCTTGTACTTGGAAGTGCCCGGTATTGCAATGAGTGGATGAACCAATACAAAAAAATACTTCCCAGGGTGATGCAGTCAAGGCACGAGAATACAGATAAGCTGAAAGTGGTTTTCATGACGACAAGATCTCGATACAGGGTAAACGTCGAAAGAACCATAAGAACCTTCGACATGTTGTCCAAGCTGAATGAAATTGATGTCTTAGTCAAACCCCATACCAGGACCGGTAAGGATGTGGGCATGTATAAGAATTTGCCTCTCGCGAATGTTACCGATATTTCTTCCGTAGAATTATGTGAATGGGCTGATGTTATGCTGGTTGTGGGTTCGAGCATTATTATTGAAGCGCTAAAGCGGAACAAACCCGTTCTTTACCTAAAATACCTTCACGAAAATACCATGGAGTACGAAGAATTTGGAGCTTGCTGGATAATACATAATGACACTGAATTGCAGGATGCATTGCTTTCATTGAAAAACACAAACACAAAGGTGCCCTATACCGATGAAGATGTAAATAGATGGCTTTCCGAGATTATCTATGGCGG
>CAZDAB010000813.1:0-1540 GCA_964502855.1 uncultured Desulfobacteraceae bacterium
TGCGACGTCAAAAAAAATAAAACGTAGTTTTTCAAAGAGCGAAATCAAAGTTAGAAAAAATCGTTTTGTATTAAAGTGTTAAAACTTTGGAGATTAATAATGAAATACAAAATCGTCCTTAATAAAACTGATGAAGGGTACAGCGTTTCCTGTCCAGGGCTTCCGGGGTGCTGGTCTCAGGGTAAAACTGAAGCTCAAGCAATCGATAATATCAAGGATGCCATACAAGAATATTTGGCCGCTGTATACGCCTCCGTTAAAGATTCAAACGTTCGAGAAGTTGAAATAGCTATTTAATCATGCCGAAAATTCCCGGAGCTAATCATCTTCGAGCTGTCAGGGCTCTGGAAAGAGCAGGTTTCCGTATCCTTCGAGATGGAAAAAAGCATATTGTCATGTCCGACGGCACAAGATTCCTCACAATCCCCCGTAATAACCCGGTCAATGCCTATACCATGGGTGGTATCGCCCAAGATGCAGGGTTAAGCGTTGATGAATTCAAAAAGTTGCTGTAGCTTCATTGAGCATACTTCCCTGTGGGGACTTACGAGACATAAAATTATAAGTTTCTTTTTAACTTTTAGATTTATTTGGTAAAAATAATCGTAGTTATCGTGTTCATCCTGCTTGTCGGAGTGAAGCTCAGATCCCGACATCGGGGTCCAGTTAAATCTTTTGTTCTTTATTTAACCGGGGTCTTGTCTAAAACATAGCTCATCCAGACATCCCCGGATCCTGTTTTGGATACAGACGTTGAAAAGTCAAACACCTTGAACCCCAGGGTGTCGAACACTTCCCGGGCCTTTGATTCCTCCCAAAGACAGAAAACGCGTCCATCCGGGTCTGTCAGGTCTCCGGAACCTTGTTTTAACGTGATCAAAACACTTCCATTATCCGAAATTGCATCTGTTATGTTATCAAAAACCTTTGAAAATCGTTCGTGGGGCACATGAACCAGGGCGCCGACAAGCATAATGGCATCCACAAAAATTGATGAAAAATCGTAAGTCTCGAAATCTCCCTCGATGACCTCACATCCGACATTGTCTCTGGCAAGTTCCGCAAGCCCCGGAGACCGCTCAAAACCGATCACATCAAACCCCCGCTTTTTCATCCAGAGCAGGTCCCGGCCGCTGCCGCACCCCACGTCCAGGATAAACGCCTCAGCCGGAAGCCTTTGGGCCAGAGGGGCTAAAAACGAGGTTGGATCGATCGAAAATGTTTTTTCGTGATACGCGTTGTAATTTTTTTGGTAATAGTCGGGCATTTTTATTTAACCGCGAATGAACGCAAATGAACACCAATTCACCCTGTTAAATCCTCCGAAGGAGGACTACCCAAGGCAGCATTTAACAGGGCGAGCACAGATTATTGTTTAATACCCCCCAAAAAGTGGGACTGAACAAATGATGTCATTGCTTCGCGAATTAAACATTGTCGGCGCTCATGCATTGGGCAATTGATTCAAAAGAACTCGGCAGGATGATTCTAATGGATCAAGCTTGCTTTGGATTACATCCCATACAAGCGGAAGGCTCAC
>CAZDAB010000814.1:0-1539 GCA_964502855.1 uncultured Desulfobacteraceae bacterium
TACGAATGAACGCCATTGCAAACCCCAGAGTTTACATGCGCAGTTTGGCGACCCGTGGGTCCGGCACGGAAATTCCCCATGCATTGGCCGAAACGATAGACGTTGTAAAAGCAGCCGGTTTTGATCTGGTTATTGCCGAAACAGCCGGTATCGGACAGGGAGATTCAAATATTGTGGACATGGTGGATGTGTCTGTTTATGTCATGACCGGTGAATTCGGCGCCGCCACTCAGCTCGAAAAGATAGACATGCTCGATTTTGCCGATCTTATTGTTGTAAATAAATACGAAAAAAGCGGCAGCCAAGATGCGGTGCGTGAGGTTCGCAAACAGGTACAACGCAACCGAAAGGCATGGAACCGGTCGCCCGAAGAGATGCCTGTGTATGGAACCATTGCATCCAAATTTAATGATGACGGTGTCACCGCCCTGTATCATGCCGTTATGAATCAACTGGCTGAAAAAACAGGCACACTATTTACATCGACCTTGCCCGAAACTGAAACCCGGTTATCTACATCCAAAACCATCATTATCCCGCCGGAACGTACCCGTTACCTTGCTGAAATTTCGGAAACCGTCAGATCCTATCACCGGCGCACAAAAGAGCAGGCAGATGTGGTGCGGAAAGCCTGGCATCTCAAAGAAACCGCAACAGCCATAAGCGGTGATGATCTCCAGGGAGACACATCCGGGATTCTTTCCCGTCTGAAAACGGAAATTGAAAAAGCCGAAAAATCTTTGGATCCGGAAACCATCCGGTTACTTGATGACTGGGAAGAAATCAAGAAAATATACAGCAAAGATGAACTTACGTACCGTGTTAGAAACCAGGAAATCAGGGTTCCACTTTTCACGGAATCATTGGCGCATACCCGAATCCCGAAGATTGTTCTCCCCAAATTCAAGGATCCCGGTGAAATTTATGAATGGTTGAGGCAAGAGAATGTATCCGGCCGTTTTCCGTTTACCGCCGGTGTGTTTCCTTTAAAGCGCCTCGACGAGGATCCCACCCGCATGTTTGCCGGTGAAGGCGATCCCATACGGACGAACAACAGATTCAAGCTTCTTTCCGCCAACTATGAGGCCAAACGTCTGTCCACGGCTTTCGATTCCGTAACCTTATACGGATACGATCCTGATTCCAGACCCGATATTTACGGCAAAGTCGGTACCTCGGGCGTAAGCATCTGCACAATTGACGATGTCAAGTTGCTTTATGAAGGATTTAATCTTTGTGCGCCCAATACCTCTGTTTCCATGACCATAAACGGTCCTGCACCCATAATGCTTGCCATGTTTTTAAACACGGCCATCGACCAGCAGGTTGCCGCTTTTTACACGGATAAGGGAAGGGTGCCGACGGAAAAAGAATACAAAGACATTTGTTCCATGACTCTGCCCAATGTTCGCGGCACGATTCAGGCAGACATTCTAAAGGAGGATCAGGGGCAAAATACCTGTATTTTTTCCATTGAATTCGCACTGAAAATGATGGGAGATATTCAGGAATACTTCATAAAAAATAATGTCCGCAATT
>CAZDAB010000815.1:0-1537 GCA_964502855.1 uncultured Desulfobacteraceae bacterium
GGTTGATAAGGTAGCGCTTATAGGAAAAATGGACGGCATCAGGATAATTTACAAAGCAGACAAAAGTGGGGGGTCCGGTAGATACCTGGGTGGCATAAAAAAATTTAATTCGTCTTCCTCTGTAAAGGGACGGCTCCGTTTGTTCAATGGCCCGTTCAAAGATCTTATTCAGCGGGCCGGTCCCGATACGTGCCGAATACTGGCTGAATACCTCCTCCACAAGACCGAATATTTTTAAAACCCGTTGTCCGGTTAACGCGGAAATGGTTATAATGGGAGAAAAGCTTAAAAATTTTGCCTGCATTCTTAACTGTTCATAATATTTTAATGCGGTTTTGCCGTCTTTTTCAACAAGGTCCCATTTATTCAAAAGAAAAATGCATCCACACCCCCGCTCAAATGCATAACCTGCGATAGTTATATCCTGTTCGGTAATCCCCTCGTAGGCGTCGATGACAATAAGCGCTACATCACATCTATCCAGGCTTCTTAATGCTTTAATAATGGAAAACTTTTCAAGCTTTTTTGAAACCTTTGCCTTACGTCTAATACCGGCTGTATCGATGAGAAGATACGACGTGTCGTTAATACTACAAACCGAGTCGATGGCATCTCGAGTTGTTCCCGGAGTATCGCTGACAAGCAAACGATTTTGACCCAAAATTCTGTTAATAAGCAATGACTTGCCGACATTCGGTTTGCCAACCACGGCAAGCTTGATCATATCCACAGTTTCATCTAAAAATGTTTTCGGCAGAACCGATGTCAGGTCATCAAGAAAACCGGATATGCCGTAACGGTGTTCGGCTGAAACGGGATATAATTTCTCTATACCGAGGCTATAAAAATCGTAAAGTTTAACCTCCTGTTCAATCCCGTCAATTTTATTGACCGCATAAAAGACAGGCTTTGTTAATTCACGAAGAATTTTGACGACATCTTCATCAAAAGGAGAAATTCCGTGCTTTCCGTCCAGTAGAAGAATAACAACATCTGCGTCTTCTATAGCCTGAATGATCTGAAAACGTATTTTATGTGCAAAGTCATCCTTATCTTGATCCGGGAATCCGCCGGTATCGACCAGTGTAAATCTAATGCCGTCCCAGGTAGCATCACCATAATGGCGATCCCTTGTAACGCCGGGGAAATCGTCCACAAGGGCTTTCCTTGTCCCGGTTACACGGTTAAAAAAGGTCGATTTTCCTACATTGGGACGACCTATTATGGCGACAATCGGTTTCATGGCAATCGTACGTCTCGAAATTTCTGCATCCTAAATCCTGTACCAAATTTTTTTAAAGAAACATTCCGGTGATTCGGTTTTCAAGCGGGTCACGGTTTAAACTCAATTGAGGGTACAAATATATTGAAAAAATGTCAATCATCTCACGACACCGTAGGCGTTAAAAAAAATCAACCGGTTAAGGTCAAGGCAGAAGAAAAAACACCTTGCTACAAGAGTCCGATATAAGTAATAATATGAATATTGACGGTCTCGTAAAAAGTCCAACTTCTGCGTTGTGCTGCATTTCGCAAT
>CAZDAB010000816.1:0-1537 GCA_964502855.1 uncultured Desulfobacteraceae bacterium
TTTTTTACCAAAAGGATATACAGATCCTTTTTAGGCCTTTCCTGATTTTAATTGCTTTTTACTTTTTGTTGCCAAGTGCAACCTGGCGCAATAATTTTTTCTATTTTTTTATCCTGATTCCGGGTCTTTATGTCGTATGGCGAAATGATCTGTCTGTACTTTTAAAATCAAAAATTTATGGGTTATCCATAATTTTATGTATCTTTATGTTTTTGAGTTGCCTGTGGAGTACTGGCGTTGACGCTGGTGAATTATTGCCCAATCTAAAAGATTTACTCTCCCAGATTATGTTTATTACTCTAGTGGTTCTGTTATTTGTTAAGCAGGATAACAACTTGAAAATATTGCTCCATATTCTATTCGGAGCTGCTGTTACAGGAGCATGTTTGTCAATCGCGAATGGGATATTGAACCATTTGATGCCCAATGGGAGATTGCTTTTCTGGGGGAGTGTGCCTCATCAGATTTTAGGTGCGAATATGTATTGTATTGGTATCTGTGCCGGATTATTTTGTATAAACAATGATATAAAGGATAACAGCTATTTGAAATATATTGAGATTATCGGATTAATCATCATATGCATATCTGTTTTGCTTTCCAAGAGCAGGGGGCCCATATTATCTCTCTACGTTATGTTCATGTTATATGCAGGGACGAAAAAAAGCATGAAAGCCGTATTGTTATTACTTGTTCTACCAATAACTGTTTATTGTATTGCGATATGGTCGGGTTCGGGTTTGATAAGTCCTGTTATTGAACGTGGGTTTTTTCGGTTTGAAATTTGGAGTGTTGAGTTAATGCGCATGAAAGGTCATCTTTTGTTCGGAAACGGCATTTTAACTGATGATAATCTGTTTATACATAGTGGTATAGAGTATATTCATCCTCATAGTGTTTATATTGCTACGATATTTTATGGCGGTATTTTTGCCGGTTGTTTATTATTCTCAATCCTGTTATTTTCTTTTCATACTGCGATCCATTGGTTTGTGCACACAAAAGATGCTTTATGCGTCTGTATGTTATTGCTGGCATCATTACTGGTTGCAACAGATGGGTCTAAAATATTGACTAAACCAAATGTGATCTGGTTAATTTTCTGGCTACCGATATGTTTCTGTATAATTGCGGAACTGCGTTTACCCGGCAAGGAGGAATGTACTTTGTTGGATCAGAACGGGTGAAAATAATGCTATTGTTATAGCCACAGATTTTCATGAATTGACAAGGTTACTAATTTTTTGAATTGGTCGATTATTTTTTTCTGCAAATTATAGAAAAAATAAGCCCGAAATAAGAATAGCGGAAATAAAACTGATTAGATGTTTGCGCGGATATAAAGAATGATCGAAAAAGAAGATTTTACAAAAATTTCAAGATTATTGAACTGCTTGGAGAATATATTGGGTGTTTAATTTTTCGACCAGATCAAAGAAACTATTGTTGGTTGTGTTTTTAATCAGTTATTTGGTTTCCGGTATAACGGTCTTTAAAAAGGCAAAGGAAAATCGTACCGCATTTTTGCGCTGGTCTC
>CAZDAB010000817.1:0-1535 GCA_964502855.1 uncultured Desulfobacteraceae bacterium
GAACTTGAACTTTTTACTTTGCCGTCTCAATTTTGACTTTTTACGAGTTCATCAAAATTGTGATGACAAAATATTTCATAGTCCCAAAACTAAAAAAGCCAAGAACGCATGACTGGATTTCGATCCAATCCTGCCTTCTTGGCTTGTTATATGGTTTAAAAGATTTAATAGAATTTTTTTACAACAAACGCAATTTCTTATTGCGCGTTACTGAAAAATGTATACTTATTAAAAGTTTTCCTCGGTTGTCAAGGAATTTTTTCGGGCCGAGGCCATAAAGACCTCATCAAATGCCATGCACAGAAAAATGTGCATCATGCACATTTTTCTGTGCATGGCATTCATCCCGTCTGCTATCTATAATCTCCGGAACTTTACAAGAAATATCTCATAACACAGCATTAAATAAAGATATTTGGCCCTTTATAATCCCAAAACAGAATTTGGCATATATGTTGAATAGAGTTCATTTAAAATTATGTTCAAAGGAAACAATACCATGAAATTACAGTATGATGTTTGTGGATGATTCCATATGAAATTAATTCAGGGAGCAAAGGGCAGCTCGTTCTAAAATTATAGAAACTTTAACCTTACCCTATTGAAAAATACCCATGCCAATAACATCAAAAGTTGATAAAATAAAAAACTTGACCATCTTTACTCTAACCGGAGAGCTGACTATCGATAAAATTCTTGGGGCTCTAAAATCGTTTTGGGAAGCTCACGAGTTGACGTTAAACACATTGTGGGATGCACGAAATGCTGTAGTGACAAATCTTAAATCTTCGGAGATAGAAAATATCGCGGGGCTTATTGGTCAATACCGAAATCGATTTGAAGAGCGAAAAGACGGTAAAGCAGCTATTGTGGCAACAACGGATCTTCAATACGGTCTATCAAGAATTTTGGGAACATTCTATGAAAGAGAAGACGTTCCAATTAAACTCCAGCCGTTTCGTACAATGGAGGAGGCAATCAAATGGCTCGGTCAAAGTTGAGATTTTCTTGACTTGAAAAGAAAGGTTGAGTGAAAACTAAAATCTAAACCCTACTGTGAAATGAAAATTCCCTGCGCTTTCATTCGCTTTCCTATCCAGTTTGTGCCCGTAATAGACCCCCATGGGACCGATTTGTGTGAGATAATGCAATCCAACACCCAGTGAAGAACGAAACTCATCCGAACCCTGGTCGAGAATAGCGTTTTTGACGCTGCCCGTGTCGTAAAAAAAAGAAAGTTCGAGATTAGGTCCCCAGTCAATTCTTGCCTCTATATTACCTAAGAATACAGTTTGTCCTCCGACGGCGTCACCCTTGGAATCAAATCGAAGTTTGTTTTCATCAAATCCCCGAACCGTAGAGGTACCGCCCAGAAAAAAAAGCTGGTCTTCCGTAATCGTACTGCTGTCCTCAAAGGGGGTAATATCCCCAACCAATCCTCGTATCGCAAATGTCAGGTTTCCCATGGGTGTATAATATTTCCGGATCTCAAAACGACTCTTGAGAAAATTGTCCAGAGAATTATTGATCCCTTT
>CAZDAB010000818.1:0-1534 GCA_964502855.1 uncultured Desulfobacteraceae bacterium
ATTGGGGGTAATAGCGGAAATAAAGTGTTTAGATTGTCAGAACCTCCTTAAAATCTATCATATTACCCAATAAATTTTTTCTATTTCACCAGCCCCATTACTTCATTATTCTCTTATTTCTTCCGGGGTATAGGCCATACGGGCCCAAGGCTAATTGGTACAAAACCCCTAAACTCTTTTATACAGGCATTTGGCGGATGCATGAATATTAGCCTGGCATAGGGAATATAAGGAAGGTTGGTATGAAAAAGGTTATTAAAAATATTGCACAAATGATGCATCGAGCCGACCCAACAACTTGTTTTGCAATAGAATTCTGGGATGGTGATACCATACGCTATGGAAACTTTCCAAAGGTAATATTACGCCTGAAAACCAAAAATTGTGCCAAAAATATCATCACGAAAGGATTTTTAGGATTTGGAGAAGCCTATATGGAGGGAGATCTGGAAATAGAGAAGGATCTTCTAAAACTGTTTCGTTTGGGATTCGCTATTAATTTTGACAAGTACCGGTTGCCTTTATGGCAAAAATTTCAACAGCATATTCTTTCGCTGTTAAACAGATCCACCCTGAGACGATCTCCAAAAAACATTTCCTTTCATTACGACAGGGGGGATGAATTTTATGAACTTTATCTTGACAAAACAATGACTTATTCCTGTGCATATTTTTCAAAGCCGGATGATTCTCTGGAACAGGCACAATTAAATAAATACGAACATATTTCCCGCAAACTTTTACTTAAACCTAATGAATCGCTTCTCGACATTGGGTGCGGATGGGGCGGAATGCTTATCTATGCAGCCCAAAAATATGGCATAACCGGAGTTGGAATTACCCTATCGAAAAATCAGTTCGAATATGCCAATCGTAAAATCAAAGAATTGGGGCTTCAAAATCAGCTTAAAATTTTATATCAGGATTACAGACGTTTAGACGATAAATTTGATAAAATAGTCTCCATAGGTATGATGGAACACGTAGGAAAAAAATTCATCCCCACTTTTATTCAAAAAGTTTCGGATTTATTAAAAAGCGGCGGGCTGGGTCTGCTGCATACCATTGGGAAAGATGCCCCGTCTGCCGGTGATCCTTGGACGTTTAGTTATATCTTTCCCGGAGCTTATATTCCGACACTTCACGAAATTGTGCAAGAAATGGGAAAAACCGGTTTTTCTGCACTAGATGTAGAAAACTTGCGCCTGCACTATGCCAAAACCCTTGAAAAGTGGGCAGAAAATTTTGAAAGAAATATAGAGAAAATAAGCAAATTGTTTGATGAATCGTTTGTAAGGCAATGGCGCCTGTTTTTAAACAGTACGGCAGCAGGATTTAAATACGGGGATCTTCGACTCTTTCAAATTCTTGTTTCCAAGGGATTGGACAATACATTGCCGGTAACGCGGGCACATGTGTATCAAGAATAACCAACACAAGAGCTTTTGCTTAAACCTAAGTTAAGCGATTTTTTGCGATGAGATGTGCTGAGATCTTGATGCATAAGGGTTCGCGAAAACCGTCCCGAAAAAAC
>CAZDAB010000819.1:0-1533 GCA_964502855.1 uncultured Desulfobacteraceae bacterium
TCAGAAGTCCGACCTGTACTTCCGGAGAACCGGTATCGTTTTCGTGCAACTTAAATCGCTCGATCAGCTCCTTTTTATCTTTTGTTGTTAAAACCAATTTTTTTCGCCTCCTCTTGTTAAATAAAGATTTTTTCGTTCATGACATATTCAAGACAACCTGATAAAATTCGAGTTAATTGTTGAATACACAACAATAACTAAACCTGTTCCTCTTTTTTGTATCCTTTAATACGGCAATAAGATGGTTATTTGTATCAACGATTTTGATAAAGCCTTCTGATGTTTCTGTATGTACCGGCCTTAAATCCTTTTTTGTTATGATATTGCCATGCATTATTTTTTTTGCCAAAGCTTTATCAGCAATATGTTCGGGCATATCCTGCAAGGCGTTTGACATGCTTATTATCCGATCGGATATTTTCCCGGATAAAGCAAAATTTTCTATCTCTGATAATTTCAGAGCCTCGGTAATTGAGAACCCGCCGCTTTGGATCCGCCTTAATTCTTTAAGGTGGCCACCACATCCGAGAAATTTTCCTATATCTGCACAGAGTGTTCGGATATATGTACCTGCTGAGCAGGATACACTAAAATGTATCAACGGCAGATTGATTCTAAGTATTTCAATGTTAAAAATAGTGATGCGTCTTGCCGGTTTCTGAACCGGATTGCCCCTGCGCGCCAGCTTGTAAAGGGGGGTTCCCTTACATTTCAGTGCCGAATAAACCGGCGGGATTTGCTCAATCGTTCCCTTAAATTGGTTAAATACAGACCGTAATTTTATTTCAGAAAATAATACGTTATCACATGTGTCTGTAACAATTCCGGTTGAATCCTGCGTGTCTGTTTCAATGCCCAGGAGAAGAACAGCTTCATATTTTTTATTGCCGTGCAGGAAAAACCTGGCAAGCTTTGTCCCGCGATTGATACAGCATACCATGATACCCGTTGCAAAAGGATCAAGTGTACCGGTATGCCCGACTTTTCTTGCTCCAAATATTTTCTTTATACGGGCAACTACCTTGGCTGAGGTTATACCTGCGGGTTTATCAACAAGTAAAATCCCGTTTAATTCAGGCTGCATAAGTTAACGTCTCGGAAATTCTATAACTTCTCGAGAATACATGTTTTTTTAATGCAATATGTTTATGCCATCAGAATGGAATGCTGGAATGCTGGAATATTGGGGGTAAAGGCGGAAACAAACCATTTTAATTGTAAAAAACTCCTTTCCTTCAACTTCGTTCAGGACAAGCTTACCCATCATTCCATTACTCCATCATTCCACTATTCCAATTGGGGCGAAGCCCCTAAGTTCAGTCATATTTTTTCAGCCAGCTTTAAAATTTGTGCTGTTATATCAGAAAGCGTGGTTTCAATACTGAATCCGGCAGCGATGGAATGGCCGCCTCCGCCAAAGGAAGCTGCAATTGAAGCCACATCAACCGTTCCATCGGAACGGAGACTGACATGAAACCTCTTAAAATTTTTTGGATTTTCTTTGCCGTTCCGGTTTTCCTGTATCAGTGCCGC
>CAZDAB010000820.1:0-1523 GCA_964502855.1 uncultured Desulfobacteraceae bacterium
TGATTCTGGATGAAGCGACCAGCGCGTTAGATCCTGCCAGTGAAGCGGATATTTGTGAAACCCTGCGTCAATTGAGAGGCAAGCTCACGATTCTGGCGATTTCACATCAAAACGCCTTATTAAATGAGGCGGATAGAGCTTACCGATTAGACGATGGCATCGCCCAATTTATAGAAAAGCACGGGCACAAAGGGCAACCGGTCTCGATGTCGGCTTGATTCCACAGGAATCGCTGCAACCGACCGTTTTTTGTAATTAAAATGGTTTATTTCCGCTCTTACCCCCAATATTCCAGCATTCCAGTATTCCATTTCGATGGCACAAAAAGGTTGTAATTAAAAGACTATTGATTTCATATAGTTGTAGAAATTCCGAAACGTTTGATTCGTGATGTTTTCATAGCCAAAATCAGGTTGACTCAGCTCCGGTTGAGCCCTTGGATTTCAATAGAAATTCTGCAAGCTTGAAATCAAGCTCGGTATCAATGTTTACCATGGGTTCATCAATTATGACAAAAGAGGTTCGGTCACCCATAATCTTTTTTTTATTGAGGATACAATCTCTGGTCATGGCGTACGCTACGCCGTTTCTGTGGTATACTGGCGCAAGCTGCTGCCTGGCAATTATGTTCGCCCCGGCCGGGTCATAATAATCCAGGTTGTCCTTTCGAATTACAAGCTGCTTCAATGGATGTGCCTTTGAGTCGGTCTTGCTGACTGTCCATACTGCATCGTATCTGCCTTTGATCAGTTTCTGCACTGTTTCGGTGACATGTTCGGCCTCTCGGAAGGGAGCGGTCGGTTGCAGCATGACGACAACATCATATTCTTTGTTATCAATCTTTTCACATTCCAACAAGGCATGTTGCAGGACATGCCAATCGGCAACCATGTCTTCGGATAGTTTCTCAGGACGTATGAAGGGAACGTCTAATCCGGATCTTTCGGCAATCCTGGCTATTTCCGGATGATCTGTAGAGACAATTGCCCTGTCCACATAAGGAAGTTGTTTTACCACACGTCCCACCAGGGAAACAAGCGGCACGCCGTTTATGGTTCTGATGTTTTTAAGATTTACCCCTTTGCTGCCACCGCGTGCAGGCACCACCACCAGTATGGTCTTGTTTTCAAGCACTGATTATATCCTTTTGTCAAATTTGCTATACTGTGAATGCTAAAAAGTACGTGTTCAGGGGGTGTGCTTCCTCGTGTAACGATATTGGCGGAGTGGCTTCGTTATTTCAATGACTTAGCGGTGGGGGAGACCGCGGCTCCCGCATGCTTTTCGCGGGAGAACGCGGAGGGGGCAGGAATGCCACCGCTGCTAAGTCGTTGAAATGACCAGACACGTAGACACCAAAGTGAAACGGGGAGGCATACCCCCTGAACACGTACTGCTAAAAAAACCCGGCCTCACATATTATCCATGACACTCCCGAGATCCTCGAATCGAAACTCTTCGGTAACAGAGAGAAAAGGGCATCCGTTTTCCATTGCTGATTTTCTATCGGATTCCCCATCTCC
>CAZDAB010000821.1:0-1522 GCA_964502855.1 uncultured Desulfobacteraceae bacterium
ACCGAGCACAAGCAGGCAGAATTAGCCCTGATAGAAAGAGGTAAAGAATTAGAGAGTAAAACTCATGAGCTTGAGGAAGTCAATGCTGCATTGAGAGTCCTTCTAAAACACAGGGAGGAAGATAAAAAAGACTTGGAAGATAAAGTCGTTGCCAATGTGAAGAAGCTTGTTTTTCCTTATGTTGAAAAATTGAATAACAGTCGGCTAAATGATCGGCAGATGTTATATTTAAATATTATTAAATCGAATCTTGAAGACATTATTACCCCATTTCTACACCAGTTGTCCTCAAAATATTCTGATCTTACCCCTAATGAAATTCAAGTTGCCGGGCTTGTTAAGGATGGCAAGACAACCAAGGAGATAGCTGAATTGTTGAATTCCTCCACGGGTACCATTGATTTTCACCGCAACAATCTTAGAAAGAAACTGGGTCTGCGAAATACAAAAACAAACCTAAGGTCCTTCCTTTTAACCCTCACATAACCTAGGTTTTTACCTCATATTAAGACTATATTATTTAGATATTTACTTTTTGCTTATTTATTGCGAAATTGCCCTAAAAAACCAAATCTTTAATAACCCATTAAACCTTAAGCCAAGCTGAAGATCCAAGGCCTGTTATGCGGGTCGATGAGTGCATACTATTTTTATTCCTTTCTTTACACATGTAGCTTAAGAACAACGATTTCAAAGAGAAAACATGTACTCATCACCCGCTTTGCCTGCAGGCCATCGCAAGCGCTCAGGTGAGCCAGGCCGGCTCAAAATCGCAGATGGCAAAGTCCTTAATTTCAAAGATGATCCGTTGACAATACAAAATAAAACCAAATCGTCCCGGGGTTAAGGAAATGAGCAAAAACTCCCTAAAAGAAATTAGAGAGTCCCCTATGACCCGTAAGGTCGAACTCGCAAGAAAGACAGATCGATCACCCAAGACCGTTACACGGACAGAAAACAGCTTCCCATGCAGAATGGAGACAAAACCAAAGATTATTAGCCCGTTCGGGTATATAAATTCAGATGAGAACGAAGTTATGGCGTCATTTATCAGAGATAATGGAAGTGCGCGATCAGGATTAGAAAGGCGTCAATTTTCATATGACAAGCATATTCCTGAGCGCAGGTTTGGCAAGGATCGAAGAAACGGACTTGATAGAAGACTGAAACCAAGAATATCAGAATATTAAGCATAATATGGCAAGAAAAAATCCTATGGGTTGAAGACAATCCTGACAATGAACTGCTGACTACGTGTTCTTAAAAAAATATTATTATTGATTGCATTGATAAACAGGAGATTAAAGTGGGCGCTAAAAAAAGAAAGGATTTAGAAATTAAACTTCAAAAAATGTTTGAGATCAACAAGAAATTCCAAGTTAAAAAAAAGCCATGGCAAGCCAAATCTGATATCGAACATGTTATTCGCCGCAGAAAGGGCGAACCGGACAAATTGATTTCCCGTATCTTACATTTCGCTCTTTGAAAAAATATTTTTGGAATTATTGGAAATTATTCTGAC
>CAZDAB010000822.1:0-1512 GCA_964502855.1 uncultured Desulfobacteraceae bacterium
TGACGATAATTGGTATAAATTCTGAAATTTAATTTCACCATGTGCGAAATGTAAGATATAACGAATAAAGAATTAATGTTTTGCGGAGCCAAAACATAATTCCGGTTGAACTAAGCCGGGTGTTCCATTTGGATTTTAAAGTAAGTGTTTCCCGAGTGGACATTCACCGTTTGATAGAGTCAATATTACGGTAATGAGGTGTTCGTGTAAAGAGTTTCTTTGACAGATGTTCTTTGATATACCAGTTGACGGCCTATTGACGTATTGATGGTTGCGGTAGTGGCAATTTCGGCTCACAAAGAGCGCAGCATCTCTGGTGCTGCCTTGAGAGAACAAGGGGCTGAGCGAGCAATTCAATAATTTGGTAAAATACAGGGTGTTCATGGCGGAGCCCTTGTTGATTTTGGCAGCGATTTAATCCAACGCAGTCTTGTACCGCAATGTGGGCAGATATACCGTTCGTCTATCGTTGAAGTGGCATTTGGTTTCCCGATGTCGCCCAGCAAGTATTTGACCACATCAAGGAGGTTTCTCCTGCTGGGAGACAGAAATCCGTAATAGCGAATTTTGACAAAGTTTTTTGGCAACACGTGTTGCAGGAAGCGGTGAATAAATTCAAGTGCTGGCACAGTGGCTGTTTTCCACTGGTTGGTGTCCCTGTTTTTAAAGCGGAAGCTCACCTGACCGTTTTCAAGCTTTTCGATGCGGTTGTTGGTGATGGCAACCCTGTAGATATAGGGTGCAAGGTATTTTAACGCGCTGTTGCCGTTACCGACCGGTTTGCAATGAACCACCCAGTCTTTTTTCCAGACACCGGCAGGTACGGAGTCGAAAAGATCCTTTTTTTAAGTGCATCACGGAATTTGGCACGAAAGATAGGAGATAGCGCTTCAACAGGGACAAAAAAATCAGTGCTGGAAGGCAGCCATTTGCTGCGGTCCGGCGACAGTCCACCACCGGGCACGATAAAGTGAATATGGGGATGATAGCGCATATCGCGCTGCCAGGTGTGCAGACCACCCATCATGCCGATGTCACCGCCGACGAACCTTGGATCTTTGGCCAGTTTCTGCAACGCTGCAGCCGAGGATTTGAACAACAAATCATAGAGCACATTCTGGTTTGAGCGGGCCATGGACCGCAACTCACAGGGGAGCGTGAAAGTCACCAGAAAGTAGTGAGTCTTCAGCAGCAGGTTGTGCTGTTTTCTATCCAGCGTTGGGTTTTGTCCTGTCCGCATTTGGGACAGCTTCGGTTTCCACACGAATGATATGCATAGACAATGTGTTCACAGTCCGGGTTTTCACAGCAATACAGATGTCCGCCCATCTGTTCAGTGCGACAGCAGATAATATCGTTCATTGCCCGGTGGTGGCTGGGCAACATCTTTGAGCCGAAGCGGTCGATGTAATCCGGTTCGTAGCGGCGGAATATATCCGCCAGTTCGACCATGGCGCATCAAAGATCGTCCATCAACTCATTGATGGATTTTACAGCCATGGTCTTTGCTTT
>CAZDAB010000823.1:0-1508 GCA_964502855.1 uncultured Desulfobacteraceae bacterium
TTCACATGCCTTGATCTTGAACAAAAATCCTCATTTATGGATGGACACTAACTAAAATTGCTGAACAAAGATAACCCACATCGGGCTAATGATAATCATGTGTGCCCAAAACCACCTCGATACCGGTCTTGTTCTCCAGCATTTTAGCTATTTCCTCGGGATCGTTATAAGGGCAACCGGGTTTTGCATTTGCAAAACAAGAACTTAAGTATATCTTATCCGGTTTGATTTCCGACATTTTTATGGCCATCCCGGTGTTTGGGATCAAGGAACGGCCCGGGCATTCGCATTTAACAAAGCCGACGACCTGGCAAGGCTCATCAAATTTACCTTCTCCGAGCGCTGCAGCTTTAAGACAACGCCATTCTCCGGCACAACCGTAACCACTGTCCATGTAGGCGCCACATCCTACGATAGCAACTTTTTTCATATTGTCCTCCTTTTTAATTCCTTATGATATGTTCTTGCCACGGCCCGTACCGCCGCCACGGCCCGTACCGCCGCCACGGCTCATACCACCGCCGCCCATACCTCTTCCACCACGGCCCCTACCGCCGCCGCCCATACCTCTTCCGCCGCCCGTTCCCATGATGTGATTGCCACCGGTTAAGCCGTTGTGATCCGGCACATTCGGTGTTTGCGCGGGCGTCAGATTTCCATTTTTGAAGTTATCCAGAACTTCCTTAACGGTTCCCGTGTTTCCGAGAAACATTTGGATTCCGGCAGCATAAAGGGTACTCACAGCATTGGGCCCGCAATTACCGGTTATTACAGCTTTGGCCCCTTTGGACGCAACAAATTGAGCCGACTGAATTCCGGCCCCACCCCCTAATGAGCCGCTTTCATTATCAAAAACCTCAAAACTCATATCATCTGTATCGACGATTAAAAAATAAGCACATCGACCAAACCGTGGGTCGACCTGTGAATTAAGATCCTTACCGGACGAACTAATAGCGATTTTCATAATTTCGTTTCCTTTCCTATATACATGTATTGGGTGTTATATAATTAAATGTCTCAGAAATTCTATAACTTGACGAGAATACATGTTTTAATACAATATGTTTATGCCACCTCACCTTTCTTGTCTTGGCAGGTGGGGTGAAGCGAACTCACTTGATTTATACGGGTCGTTTTCCGCAGCAACTCCCCGGTCCGGCGCAGTCGGCCTGGCCGGGAGATAATCCACAGCATGCGGTATCACCGGGTCCGGGCATCCGGTTTTTATTGGGACCGGACAGGGAGGAGTGAGCGGAAACAAGTTTTTTCAGGTTATGGCCGCCGCAGGTTTTGCATTCGGGCCTCTCATCCGAACCTGCGATGAGAAGTTCACTGGTTTCTCCACAGTCCATACACAAAAAATCAAAAAGAGGCATGACGATTCTCCTTTGTTCCATTGCCGGTTAATATTTTCATATTTCAATAGCGCAGCAACGTGTTATAAGTTATGACCCGCGTGGATAATTTTCGATATTTTTCGCATAACTTTCAAAGTCGTTTTCCAA
>CAZDAB010000824.1:0-1506 GCA_964502855.1 uncultured Desulfobacteraceae bacterium
ATGGAAACATTTTCCGCCGATGAAATAGATCCTGCCGATTTTTTGCCCATGACCCCCCGAAACATCGAGAGCATGTTTGAGCGGCTTTTAAAGATAACCGCTTCCGTTAACACCCCTTATTTAAAACAGATTATTCAAGCATTCTTGAATGATGAAAAATTCGTTCGCGAATTTAAAATCGCACCTGCAGCAAAAAAAATGCACCACGCTTATATCGGAGGTCTTCTGGAACATACCCTGTCCATGGCGAGTCTGGCTGACAAGATTGCCGGGCATTACAGCGGAATCGACAGAGACCTTCTGATTGCCGGCGCAGTGCTGCATGATATCGGCAAAACAAAAGAATTCGAGTACCAATTCAGGATAGATTACTCCGACCAGGGTCGGTTGCTGAACCATATTGTGATCGGGATCGAAATGATCGATGAAAAACTACCGGAAATTAAGGATTTCCCGGAAGATCAGATGGTTTTGCTCAAGCATATGATTGTAAGCCATCACGGCACCCGGGAATTCGGCTCACCCGAACCGCCCAAAACCATTGAAGCGGTTATACTGAATTATATTGATGAGATAGACTCAAAGGTCAATGGCATCCGTGATTTTATGGCCAAGGAAGATCCCAATGAGCCCTGGACCTCTTATCACAGACTGCTTGAGCGGCATTTTTATAAGGGGAAAAAAAATCAGGTAACGTCTCAATAAGTTTTCGTGTATGAAATGATCCTATTGACCCGAATCCATAATTTCAGAACTCCTGACCTGTATACATAATTTCAACGTGATATGAAGGTTTAGTCGTAATTTCAGATGAAACAATTTGAACATCGAACATCGAACGTTCAACGTCGAACGTCGAATGTGGAAGGCGCTTGGCTTTGTCTTTATTATAAATGGTAGAATACATTATTCGATGTTCAACGTTCGATGTTCGACGTTCATCTTTTATATGCCTTCAAGATGTGGATTCTTCATTAAAATATGTTGAATCTGAATTTACGCCAGGTCAGTAGTCCTGAATTTATTGAGAAGTTACAGAATCACTAGTTAGTGTCCATCCATAGTTGAATTTTTGAGGCGTTATGTTTATCTCCTTTGAAGGAATAGAAGGTTCGGGCAAGACAACTCAGATAAACCATATGAATAAATTTTTTCAAGACAATGGGCATGACTGTGTCATCACAAGGGAGCCGGGAGGAACCCGAATCGGGGAAAAGATACGGGCAATTCTTTTAGACCCCGCAAGTAAGGATATGGATCCTTTGACGGAACTTCTTTTGTATACCGCTGATCGGGCTCAGCATATCAGGGAATTCGTATATCCATTTTTATCGGCGGGCAAAACGGTTCTCTGTGACCGTTTCTATGACGCCACAGTAGTTTATCAAGGTTTTGCAAGGGGATTGGATATCGGGTTAATAGACAAATTACATAAATTGCTGTTTGAAGACTTAAAGCCGGACATTACGATTCTGCTTGATCTTCCCCCTGAAAAGGGACTTTCAC
>CAZDAB010000825.1:0-1505 GCA_964502855.1 uncultured Desulfobacteraceae bacterium
TGGGGGTTGAGCTGGATCAAAATTTTAAAGACGCGATACTTTCCAGAATGAATACCATTGTAGAGTATTCCAATAAGTATATCAGCACCAGATTAAAAAATCATTTAAATTTCGTGCAGGAACGACACAAGAGCAAAGGAGGGTTCAAGTACCTGAATAAGCACTATGAATTCCCGGTAATCACCCGCCAGGAAACGGAACTCCTTATAAACCGGTTGGAAGGTATTAAAGAAACAAACAATAATAATTTTCAAGTGATGTATTCAGATGAACCTCAACAGGAATTTTGTGGAGATGGAAAACGTTTTTTATCCACAAAGCCCGGGATATCCAAACCTAAACATGCCAATCCAAATAAGCTGAATAAACAGCAGGTTCAACTCAAATCTGTTTAATTGCCTTCCAAAACGTTCTTCACCTTCTCTGACAACGCTGCAAGTTTAAATGGTTTGTGCATAAAGGCTTGAGCACCCGCGTTCAGGATTTTTTGAGCAGGATCATCAAAGGAATAGGCGCTACAGATGATCACCTTGAGGTTGTTACGAGCTTCCATGAGGAGGTTATATATCACGTCGCCCCGCATATCGGGCAAATAAATATCAATGATGGCGAGGTCGATATCTCCATCATAGGACCTGCCGATATTGACGCCTTCCATCCCTGTCCTGGCTGTTAGAACATGATAACCGAGTCTTTTTAATATGGTTCGGGTTACATCCATCACCGGCTCTTCATCCTCGATAATTAAAATAGTACCTGTTCCCCTGGCAAGCTCGGTTTTTGGCTTTATTATTACTTTTGGCTTGTCCTCAACGGCAGGCAAATAGATACGGACCACGGTCCCTTTGCCCAATTGGGATTCAACCGAAATCCAGCCCCCATGGTTCTTGACAATGCCATACACGGCAGCCATGCCAAGCCCACGACCCTGAAATTTTCTGGTGAAAAAGGGCTCAAATATCTTGCGTTTTGTCTCTGCGTCCATCCCTTTTCCATCATCCTGAACCGTGAGGCAGCTGTAGCGCCCTGGTTTAAGACCAGGATTGTATTTCGCAACCCCCTCGTCGATTTCTTTATTGCTGGTCCTTATGATGATCTGACCTTGGCCTTCTATCGCCTCTGCCGCATTTATCACCACCGCCGAAAGCGCCATATGCATCTGGGTCATGTCCGCCTCTACGTTGAAAATATCGCCGGCGAGATTTGTCTTAATACAGATAGCGGGAGCGATTCTGTGCTGAATCATGGGCAACGTTTCTTCCACGAATTCACTTAAAGATATATTTGTCGGCCAGTACTTTCCCCCTCGAGCATATGCCAATAACTGTTCTGTCAGGTGGACCATCCGTTGAGCGGCGTTGCTCATGGCTTCGACATACCGGTCTATACTTGCCATGTTGGGCAGGTCCATCTTAAGAAGTTCTATGTTTCCGGTAATGCCTGATAAGGCGTTGTTGAAATCGTGTGCAATCCCGCCGGCCAAAGTATAAATGCTTTCCATCCTT
>CAZDAB010000826.1:0-1504 GCA_964502855.1 uncultured Desulfobacteraceae bacterium
ATTAGGTATCTCAACTTTGCTTCTTTCTCAGATATATATTTGGAAGACAGAATATCTTTCGTTGAAAAACCATGCGATCCATCGCGACACTCAAAAATCAGAATTTAAAGCTAATTTTTTAGTAAACGCAACCACTCCTGGGCAGCTGTCTGAACCGGATCCCAGGGACTGGATAGTGGCGGCGTGTAACTCAAATCAAGATGATTTAAATCATTAACTGTCAATTTATTGTAAATCGCCGTTGCGATGATGTCGATCCGTTTTGAAACTTCTTTTCCATAAGCGCCAACAATCTGAGCACCTAATAGACGATGGCTTTTCCGATCCCCTGTCATACGGATGTGCATTTTCTTTGCGCCTGGGTAATAGACTTTATGGTCCCAGGATTCGAAATCCACTGTGATCGGTTCAAAACCTTCTTTGCGAGCTTCATCGTCTTTTAAACCTGTCCTCGCCGCTACCAATTCAAAAATCTTCACTGACTGGGTTCCTAACGAACCTGCATACTCACAATTCCCACCGATTGCATTTTCACCGGCGATACGCCCCTGTTTGTGCGCCGTTGTTCCCAGTGGCAGATACATGTTTTTGTCCAACAGGCAATGATAGGTTTCCGCACAATCACCCGCCGCATAAATATCAGGGTGACCGGTCTCCATTTTTCGATTGACGTGAATGGCATCTTTTACGCCGAGTGTTATTCCTGCTGCTTGTGCCAAGGTTGTTTGGGGACGGCATCCAGTAGCGACCAGCACCATGTCCGAGCTTATTTCAAAGCCGTTTCTTCCTTTAATTAACAGCGTTTGATGTTTCGATTCAATTTCGGTGACGGCTATGCCTGTAAATACATTCACACCTTGGCGTTCCAGTTCCGACCGAACCAGATTTCCTAATGGCGGATCGAGTGTCATCAAAACTTCAGGGAAATATTCTACCACATTCACCATGAGCCCCAGAAGTCTCATGGCATCCGCCATTTCCATGCCGATATATCCGGCACCGATAATGGTAATGGATTTGGGTTTTTGGGTATCAAGATATTTTTTAAACAGAAAACTATCGTTCATCCAACGTAAAAAGAATACGCCGGGCAGATCCAGACCACGAATTGGGGGACGTAATGAGATTGCGCCAGTACCCATCATCAGTTTATCATATTGAAGTGCTGTTGGATGGCCTGTTGGTCCTTTTACCAGGATCGTTTTGGCAGCAGGATCAATTTTTTCAGCCATGTGTTCGGCTAAAACGCAAATTTCTTGATGCTCGATCTCAGCCAATGTTCTATGCGCCAGATTACGCCAGTCAGTCACTTCACCACTTAAATAAAATGGAAGTCCGCAAATGCTGAAATTAGGATAGCGGTCAGCCAACACCATGGTGACTTCCCAATTTGGCGCCAGTTCCCTGGCCCGCAGAGCAGCGCTGATTCCGGCGTCACTACCGCCGATAATAAGGAATTTTTTCAATTTGCACTAAAGTTTCACAATATAAAATATGTTTGGTT
>CAZDAB010000827.1:0-1502 GCA_964502855.1 uncultured Desulfobacteraceae bacterium
CCATTTTTTGACGCTTAACCGGATCATACCTGAAAATATCGCCACCGGTATACCAATATCCAAAAATCGAAAAAACGGTACCAGAGTTTCTCACACAAGAGGAATCCTCCATAGGCGGACAAGTATAAGCTTTTAATTCGCCACTTAAGTGAACGGGCAGATTCATCTATGGGACTGAGAAATCTTATCATAATCATGTTGCATATAACCACAAATCAAGCTTTTGTTGGGAGAATAACTTTTTAATATTATACTAAATATTGTTTTAATTCACTATTAACGCTTTGACACCATTCCATTTTCCAAAATATTTTGAAAGCCTTAAAGCTGTGCTCGGCGTCATTCCGCGACGGCCATATTCTTGAAATTTGATTTAAATAAAGACTGCTGGAGATACTTTGAAACGTTTGCTCAATAGTTTTATTTGACGAACATTTAGCTGACGTTTCCCAGATAGAATTTCCGATACTACCCCCTGGCTCCCGATTTCAGACAAATCCGATTGTTTCAGCCCATGTTCTTCCATCAAAGCATTCAGAGTATCCATCGGATTCCCCTCTAATTCGAGGATATATTGGGATTCATATGTTTCAATTAGGCTCCCAATCGTCTCCATCAGAGAAGATAACGGATGGTTCTCATTATTGCCCACTTCATCAATAAGCTTATCAAGGAGATTGACTAATTTATTGTAGTCTTTTTCATTGTGCGGCACAGAAAATATGGGCTGGATGTCTGGCCAAACTTTGGCAATTTCTTTAAGTTGGATATTCATTATTTCCTCCAAGATCCTCGATCATATTCTTTATGGGTAAGAACATGCCGAATATAAACCCGATGAGTATTGTAGTGTATGGCTGCAATCAAACGAGCCTTATTGCCACCCATATTAAAAACCGTTAAATTGCCGACTTTATCAGCACTCGGAAAAGTCTGTCGGAGTTCGGCAATTGAATTGAAATCAGTACGTTTGACGATCCGATACCAGGATTCAAGCGCGGCAGAACAATCAGGATGCTTTTTTGCAAATTCAAGTAAGCGCTTTCGGGAGATTATGTGCATGAAAGGAATCTATCTCATATCGAGATATTTGTCAATAAAAAATATAACCAACGAACCCCGCAGTTAGCGCAGTTTGCCTTTTATTAATGGGTGTTTAATGATGGAGCATGATCACAAAAGGGAGGTGGCATCATGCTCCATCGGTATTGCAGCCGGTTTCTTGCATACTGTGAGTTGGCCGATTTCTCGGCGCGTTCTATCCAGACTTTAACCATCAGGCTCAACGAATTAGCAAACTTTCTAAAAATACAGAGAATTCAGTCTGTTAAAAAGGTTCGCTATCGGCATCTCATCGATTTTACGGCCGACTACAATGCCCCCTCAATTCATGTCACAAAATCCCGGGTTTGGGCCCTAAGGCAATTTTACCATTTTTTGACGCTTCACCGGATCATACCTGAAAATATCGCCACCGGTATACCCTATCCAAAAATCGAAAA
>CAZDAB010000828.1:0-1501 GCA_964502855.1 uncultured Desulfobacteraceae bacterium
GCCATAGAACCTTATTAATAAAGGAATTCGTAAAATTAGGCGGTGGATTTTGGGCTTTTCAGCGAAAGCGGACCGTTAATCATGCTCCATCATTAAACACCCATTAATAAAAGGCAAATTGCGCTAACTGCGGGGTTTGTTGGTTATGTACTGGATTAAAGATGATAAATGGAATTAATCATATTACGATAGCGGTAAAGAATATTGAGAAGTCCTTTAAATTCTATAAGGACATATTGAGCTTAACGCCTGTCGTAAAATGGAAAAATGGGGCTTATCTTATCACAGGCGATACCTGGATTGCTCTAAATCAAGATTCAAAAGTATTAGGAGCTGAGCGACCAGATTATTCTCATATTGCATTCAATTGCACCAGCTCTGATTTTCAAGCTTTAAAATCTCAACTCTTAGATTATGGATGTGTGGAATGGTCCAAGAATGAATCTGAAGGAGATTCTTTTTATTTTCTCGATCCTGATGGACACAAATTTGAGATACATGTTGGGGACTTACAATCACGACTAAAAGAAATGCAGGAAAATCCTTGGGATACGTTCGAATACTACTGAATAGTATCAAATAAAAAGGCGGTTTGTGGAAATGGTGTCAAAGCTTGAATAGTGATTTAAAATATCTTTTAATATGATATCATTAGTTATTGCCTTATTAAAACCTTAATTTGTGGTTGAACTAAGCGCTTCGCGCAGTTAAACTCCAAACAATTCAAGATTCCGATCCGATTCACATTTTTGATCACCCTGAAAAGGGTGTGGTATACCTCCTATACACGTTTCCATTAACCGAACAAAAAAGGAGGTACACCATGACACCCTTGAGACAACGGATGATCGAAGATTTAAAACTCAGAGGCTACAGCGAAAGTACACAGACACTTTATGTCACTGCCGTACGCCAACTGTGCGAACATTTCGGCAAATCTCCTGGCAGAATTACAGAAGAGGAACTACGAGATTATTTTCTGTACGGCAAAAACGTTAAAAAATGGACCCGCAGTACCAGCACTGTCGCCCTTTGCGGCATCAAATTCTTCTATGAAAATACCATTAAGCGCCCCTGGCCAACGCTGCTGTTTATCCGCCCCGGGCGTGAAAAGAAGCTTCCCGTCGTTCTCAGCTGTGATGAAGTTCGTAAGATTTTGAGCAACATTCAGCTCCTTCGCTATCGGGTTTGCCTAACCACGATCTATTCCTGCGGATTGCGTTTGTCCGAAGGCACACACCTGAAAGTCGAAAATATTGACAGCGCCCGTGGATTTATCCAGGTCCGAAACTCTAAGGGCAACATGGGCAAAAAAGACCGCAACGTGCCCCTGCCGCAAAAAACTTTAGAGCTATTGCGTGAACAATGGAAAAGCCACAGAAACAAAGTCTGGATATTCCCGTATGCCGGCCATGGCGGCAAAGACATGCCCTACGCCACAACGCCGGTAAGCAATAGCAGCGTTCAGGTCGCTTTTCGCAAGGCACTGAAAACCGCCGGT
>CAZDAB010000829.1:0-1501 GCA_964502855.1 uncultured Desulfobacteraceae bacterium
GCCATTTCATTCACCAAAATCTGTAAATTTCAAACAAGCGAAAAATCGGTTATAATTGCCTCACGAACCTCTCCGGAAGTTAATACCGTGTTCGCTCTTTTTAAAATTAACGCCTTGACTTTTTCCAATGAGCGGATATCCTCTACCGTGTGTATCCCTTGTCCCAGCAGTTCGTAAATAATTCCCCTGATTTGATCTTGTTTTTCTATTATTTCCTTCTTTAATCCCATATTCGACAATTCAAAGGAAAGGGTTAAAGAAATATAAGTATATCCCTGTTTATCTTGAAAAGGTATAATGAAAGATTCAAATATGAATGATTGATCATGCGGAACCGGGAATATATTAACCCGGGAAATTGTTTCTTTACCATTCTTATTTTGAGAAAAATAATAACTTCCCATAGCCAAAAGGCACATCCCTATCACAAAAACCAAGGACGGCGTTCTTTTCCCTTTGAAATTCTTCCTCAAACCTTTAGATTTATTTTTCTCTTCTGTATATGATTTATTCTCTTTATCTTTGGATTCTTTCAATTCATTCCCGGAAAATGATTTGCCCTCTGGGTCTTCCGGCTCATCTAACTCATTTCCGGTAATTTCTGAAATCTCTTCATCCCCGGGTTCATCCAGCTCATTTCCGGTAATTTCTAAGATCTCTTCTCCCCCAGGCTCATCCAGCTCGTTTCCAGTAATTTCTGAAAACACTTCCAACACCTTATCTTCTGTATTTTCTCCTTGGTTTAAAGAAGTCATAATCATTCTTTATAGTATGCTTTCAGTTTTACCCTTAACTTTATTATTACCTTTGAATGAATCTGAGATATCCTTGACTCTGTCAAGTTCAGAACTTTTGCTATTTCCTTTAATGTCAATTCATCATAATAATATAGCGACATTACCAGCTGTTCTTTTTTTGAAAGCTTTGAAAGAGCCTTGGATATAATCTTTTTCGATTCTTTTATTTTCAATTCATCAAAAGGGGAAGGTGCATCCGAGACTTGTCTGGAAAGTTTTGGAGCTTTACCGTCCGGCATGATCTCATCAAGGCTTAAAAGCCCCGCTCCCTGTGCTTTCATAGTCATTCGATGATATGAATCGATATCAACTCCCATCTCCTTTGCAACCTCAAAATCATCAGGCTCCCTTCCGAGTTTCAACTCAAGGGATCTCATCGCATCTTCAATCCTGTGAATGTTTCTCCTGATGGATCTGGAAATCCGGTCCATTTTTCGCAACTCATCCAGTATCGCCCCTTTTATCCTGAGATTGGCATATGTCCGGAATTTAATATCCCTTGTTGAATCAAATTTCTCAATAGCGTCAAACAACCCAAGGATCCCAGGACCTATCAATTCTTCCTTGCATATATTGGGAGGCAGTCTCATCGCCATCCTTTCGGCAATGTTTTTTACGAGAGGAGCATACTTGAGAACAAGCTCTTCTTTGAGCTTTTCATCCTTATTTTCCTGCTCCGCCTGGGAAGCCTGCTGATATTTTTT
>CAZDAB010000830.1:0-1500 GCA_964502855.1 uncultured Desulfobacteraceae bacterium
CAGTGGCAACACGGGTAAACTGGCTTAGAAATCAGGGCGTTGTATTACCGGCCGGAATAGGAAATTTTTCTCCGATGCCGCTTCAGGATCTACTGGAATTAGTTGACGATAATACCGGATAACGAGATCGATTTAGGTTCAAACGCAAGACGAAATTATTGAGGACATCGGTGACATTCACCGTTTTAACGATATTCACATCAACTGCTGACATTTTTTTCGTCTGTAAACCCATGATTGTTTCCGTATAACGTTCTTCCATAATTTCAAAACCGTTATAATTAACCGGTTCATTGGAAATTATTCCCCTAATCGTATAACTAAAGCTGATCGTGTTATCCGGATCTTTTTCACGCTCAATAAATATGATATATTTTTTAACCCGTTGGCCCACACCTGTGTTTACCGTCGCGTTGCTCCTGGCATCAAAATAAAACCCTTTTTCGGCAAACCATGAATGCAAATCTTTTAAGATTTGTTTTGTTTCCGGAATCGTAAACTTCAGGTCAGCCACCAGATGTCCTCCAAAATAAACCGTAAACGCGCCATCGGGACTGTATTGTCTTGCGAAGCCGGATTGCATTCCGCCCAGCGGGTCAGGCGGAAGAAATTCCCGGGACCATCGTTTCCATTTTGAAAGATTGATATCCAGCCGGTTTGAGGCTTCCCGGTTTGTGAAGAATTTTATCATAATGGCACCTTGAAAAGTTGTTGTATTAATATATCAACCCTCATAAAGCCAAATTTTACAATTTTATCAAAACCACCGGCCCAGGTTGAAATTATAGGCTCGCAATCATGATGAATTTGTAAAAACAAGAACTCATCACCTTTTAGATTTTAAGATTGGGTTTTAGATAATTAAATTTAGATTTTTTCTTTAACAGGCTGTTAAAACGTAATACCTAAAACTCTCGTAAAAAATTGTATAATTTTCGGAAAATTTAATTATGAGATTGTTATATCAATATGTCAACAATAATTTGCGATCAATCTGCTTGCAAATAATTTTTACTTGCATTATGATGAATAAATTTGTAAAAAGTTGAGTTTTTTAAGATCTCATAAAAAGTCAGAAACTGCTAAAAATTAAACACATGATGAATTCTATTTTTTATGAATTCATCAAAAGATAATCATTGAAGCCCATAGATAAAAAAATACCACAGAATGTGCCTGTGGCCATCATCGGAATGGGATGTCTCTTTCCCAAATCTCCCGGTTTAAAAGAATACTGGCGACTCCTCTTCCACGGTGAAGATGCCATAACCGATGTGCCGGAAACACATTGGTTATCCGAAGATTATTACGACACGGACCCTAAAAAACCCGATCATGTTTACTGTAAACGGGGAGGGTTTATTCCTCCGGTTTCTTTTGATCCCACGGAATTCGGAATTCCCCCCTCTTCTCTTGAAGCCACGGATACCTCTCAACTATTGAGTCTGATCGTTGCGCAAAAAGCCCTGGAAAATTCCGGTTATGGTGCGGGGGATAATT
>CAZDAB010000831.1:0-1499 GCA_964502855.1 uncultured Desulfobacteraceae bacterium
TGGACAGAGTGCAAGTCGAGTCCGCCATAAAAAAAACAGGCGGCAACAAGGCAAAGGCTGCAAGACTTCTTAATGTAGGGCGGGCAACCCTTTACCGATTTATTAACGATTATCCCGAGTTGCAGGAAAGCATCTGAGGATATGGAGACTAAAGGATTGAATATGAATGTTGCAAGGAAAGACAAGTAATGAAAACCATCCTTGTTGTTGATGACAAAAGAGTACAACTTAAAACACTGAGAAGGGGATTGAGAACCAGGGGTTACCAGGTTGTTGAAGCCATCAGCGGCAAAGAAGCTCTGGACCATCTTGTCAAGAATAGTAACATTGATATTGTTTTAACAGATTATGCTATGCCGGAAATGAACGGAATAGAGCTTCTGCAAAAAATTCGTGAACACAATAAAACCGTACCGATAATAATAATGACGGCATACGGCGATAAAGATCTTGTAATTGAGGCCATGCATCATTGCTGTAACGGATTTATCGATAAGCCTTTTGATATGGATGAGCTTTTGGAAGAAATAAATAATATACCCTTAAGATACAGGTTAAAGGAGGAATTATGATATCTTCGCCCTGTAAAAATTGTGCCAAGAGAAATCTACCGAAAAAAGATTGTGCCAAAGATTGTCAGTTACTTAACGCGATTCAGGACTTACAGATGGCGGCGGAAGAAGGCTGTGTCTCAAGCAGGCCGGATTATACCGAAGGCATCAGATATGACATACCGTCTTCTCTCAAAAAAACTTCTGTCTCTTTCTATATCATATGATGTGAAATCTTATGAGTAAAACCAAAATTTCAACAACCGCTTTTGGAATACGGTCGGTGATGATCGAAACAGTTAAATTGCTGGTGATCGTGGGCCGGTAATAAGGGAGCAGAGATATGGCAGAAAAAAAGTTTAAACAGGTCTGTACCTGTAAAAATTGCGGCAACGAAGCCGAAATGATGATTACGTGCTCTTTGGAGCCTGAAGAAGAAATTCCTCCGGTCGAATCAAAACCGGGTTCGAAAACTATTAAGAAACAAACCAAAGGGCATGCGGTTTGCAGCCATTGCGGCAACGAAGCCGATATATGGCTCGATTTATGACCGGATGTTTTAACTACCAAATCCTGAGACCTTTGAAAAATGTCAATTTTTGCCTGCCCAGTTAAATCGGTATTTCATATTTAACCGGGGCTTAAGTTTAAGGCAATTCTGCAGGATAGCGGAATTGGACAGCTGTCAAGCTGCCCGCAAGGGCGAGGGGCATGGACGCGCCCCGAGTCAACGCGATAATTTTAATCCGCCAAAGTTCGGTGGCGGGTTAAAATTTGAGCCTGACCCCAGAGGAATAGGCTACGCATTCCACAGGGCAGGCGCAAAAATTGAGCAAAAAAGGGCGTTTTCAACGGTCTCATTCTATTTCAGTGAATCAATCACGGCTTTCATGAATGCCGGAAGATCATCCGGCATCCTACTTGTTACCAGTTTTCCGTCCACAACCA
>CAZDAB010000832.1:0-1497 GCA_964502855.1 uncultured Desulfobacteraceae bacterium
CTTTTGTGCCTCGATTTACCCGCAAAATCATGACTTTTCGTTCAGACACTAGTTAGTTTATTTCATATTTTTAACTGTTTTTTCTGAAAATAGCATAATCAAATGTCTTGGAAATTTTATAACTATTTGAATTTACAGCTTCTATATTGGCAATCTGTTTATGCCATCCCATCCGCACCTTGACACCGATTAGAAAAACAAGTAAAGAATCCTGGCCCAAAGGACCAGGTTTTACAGAGCAAAATAAACACGTCCTTTCGAAAATAAATTGCAATAAACCATATGTCTATTATATATAATTTGAATATGGATTCTAAAGGATTAATCGTTTTCGACATGGATGGCGTCCTGGTTGATGTCTCGAAATCATACCGGGACACGGTAAGACAAACCGCCAGATTATTTTTCAAGGGAGCAGTATCATGGAAATATTTACCCGATCCTCTGTTTTCCTTAATAGATCTTGCCAGAGTAAAACAAAGCGGAGGCCTGAACAATGATTGGGACTTGACTTTTTTAGTTATAAACCTTCTATTCACTTTGGTAAAAGGTCCAACAGACCCGCAAGACCCGGACCCCTGGATCCGGCATAATAAATTGATCAGCAGTTGTGATGTTACGGCCCTGTCACAGTTTTTAAAATCCACTCAAAACCCGGTCGCCGCTCTGTTGAAAAAAAAAGGGAAACAAAAGCATGAATTCATTACCGGTCTTTTTACCGGCGATGTTGGAAGCGGAAATATTATAAAGCAAATTTTTCAGGAGATATATCTTGGAAAGGAGATGTTTGAAGCCACCTACGGAATTCCGCCAAGAATATACCACGAAAAAGGATATATAAACAGAGAAAAACTTTTGGTTGACAGATCCATCCTTGAAAGCCTCTCAAAAAATCATATTCTGGCCATCGCCACAGGACGTCCCAAAGCCGAGGCCGACTACCCTTTAGATTTTTTCGGTCTGAGAAAGTTTTTCAACGTTATCTACACTCTTGACGACTGTATTAAAGAAGAGCAAAAAATATACGAAAATGAAAAAAAAAGAGTTTCCCTCAGCAAACCCAATCCTTATATGCTTGATGCCGTTGCCAAGATCCATAAACATAACGTCTCCAAATTCTATTACGTTGGGGATATGCCGGATGATATGGTAGCCGCCTCAAGATCCAGAACAGGATTTGCCGGTATCGGGATTCTTATATCATCATCTGATAAGGACACGCTGAAAGAAGACCTGTTACAGGCAGGTGCAGATTATATTGTTGAAGATTTTGAGGAACTAAAAAACATCATGCCCCAATTGGCCTCCAGCCCGGAGGGGATGATGGCATAAAAAGGTTGCCATTGATAAACGTGTATTTATAAGAAGTTGTAGAATTCCCGAGACGTTCAAATAATACACCGGAACTTATTGAGAAATTAAATTTTCGAAACATTCAAATATGATGAACTCGTAAAAAGTCAAAATTGAGACGGCAAAGTAAAAAGTTCAAGTTCA
>CAZDAB010000833.1:0-1497 GCA_964502855.1 uncultured Desulfobacteraceae bacterium
GCGATAGAAAAAGCTTCTGCAATTTGATCCACCACCATAAATCCAACATTATGCCGGGTCCTTTGATAAGTATTCCCCGGATTGCCGAGCCCGACAACCAGGCGTACGCGGTTTTTCGGCATATCTAAAGTCCGTTACACTATGCTTTATCACCGGATTCAGGCTTTTCTTCACCTTCTTCAGCAATGACCGCTTCACCCTCCTCTGCCTCTTCTTCTACCGCTTCTTCCGCTTCTTCGATCTTGGGACTGACGATGGTGACTACCGTAAAATTTTCATCATCCAAAAACTCAATTTTACTTTGCCGGGAAATATCGCCCAAATGGATCGAATCTCCAACATCAAGATCCGTAATATCGATCTCAATAGACTTAGGGACATCAAGCGGAAAGCACTGAACTTCCAGTTCGCGTCTGATAATCTGCAGTATGCCCCCAGTCTCAACGCCCTTTGCTTTACCGGTTGTCGTCACAGGAACGTTCACCATGATCTTACGATCCATTGCAACCTCATAGAAATCGATGTGCAGGAAATTGCGTGAAACCGGATGGTGTTGCAGCTCCTTTACCATCACTGTCTTGGTGGATGTTTCTCCATTATTGGGAATAACAAGGTTTAAAAGGACCTGACCGATCCGTCCCTTTTTCAAAATCCTGTCAATATCGCTTATGTTCACGGAAAGCAGAACGGACTCTGTTCCCGGGCCGTAAAGCACGGCAGGTATCTGCCCTTTTTGTCTGAGTCTGCGTGCAGGGCCGTTGCCTGTGGTGGTTCTGATATTTGTCTTTAATTCTATCAATTCCAAAATATATTAATCCTCCTAAAAAAACTTTTTCCATTCTGCCACTAAGGCACCAAGACACGAAGAAAGAATAATTAATATATCCTTTGTGTCTTTGTGGCAAATATTTTTGGTTCTCTCCAAGCCGTAGGCTTACGAGCCGGAGGCTGGCTTATCCGGGTTAGGTTTTATACAAAAAGAGAAGTTACGGAATCTCCTTTAAAACTGCGAATAATTGCCTCGCCAATCAGCTCGGAAATCGAAAGCACCTTGATTTTATTACAGTCTTTGGCGTTTTTCTTTAAAGGGATCGTGTCTGTTACAACCAGGGTTTTCAAGTCCGAATCCTCAATCCGTTCGATGGCCGGCCCTGACAGAACTGCATGGCAACAGCTGGCATGAATCTCCCTGGCACCCTTTTTCATGATAGCTCCGGCAGCCTCGACAAGGGTGCCGGCGGTATCGACCATATCATCAAGAATAACCACAACCTTATCGGCAACATCGCCGATAACTGCCATGGCCTTGGCTTGGTTGGGAGCATCTCTCCGCTTATCAATGATGGCCAGTCCCGCGTTTAGGCGCTTGGCAAATGCTCTGGCCCTTTCAACCCCGCCCGCATCCGGAGATACGATTACAAGATCATTATTAAATTTTTTTCTGATATAATCGATAATAACCGGAGCAGCAAAAAGATTGTCCACCGGAATGTTGAA
>CAZDAB010000834.1:0-1494 GCA_964502855.1 uncultured Desulfobacteraceae bacterium
CCGATAAGATTCGGGATCAGTTAAAAGCCATGGGGATTACCATAAAAGATAAGAAGCTGTCAACTTAGTAAAAAAACAGACCCATACCTAACCCGTACAAACCGGCCTCCGGCTCGTAGAGCCTACAGCTCGGAGAGAACAAATAAATATTTGCCACAAAGGCACTAAGACGCAAAGGATTTTTTTTGTTATTCTTTCTTAGTCTCTTGGTGCCTTGGTGGCGAGAAAAAAAAGCTTTGCCACAACACTGAAAGAGGAATTATGAAACCAATTTATTTTCCATTTACATTTATTTCAAAACCTGTTTGCCAAACACTTGCGGCTTGTTTCAGACAGACCGCCGTGTATCAAATTTCAAGCATAAAAATACCGGATGAGATGCAACATTGGGGGAAAAGCGGCATTCTCGACATTCGGATACCCGTGAAATATGACGGAGACAAACTTGATGCAATTGTCAAACAATACCGGTCTTGGGCAAATTCCCACCAGGGAAGCGAAATCGCTTTTTTAAAAGCCAGAGCCCATGAGATTCCGTTTTTTGATGAAAACTCAACAAGACAGATAACGGCTGATATCAAAAGCAAAGGGGGGCGTCAAAACCGGTCGCAAGAAAAACCCGACCCTCTGCTTAATGCCGGATTGTTTCTTCATCTTGCCCAGGAATATGACATGCAGAACCTCACATTAAATCAGGATTTTCAGGCCATAGAAGCAATTGAAAAGGATTTCATGAAGGATCTTAAAGGCGAAGACCAGGATCTTGATGAAGAAGCTGCTCCGGAAAAAAGATTGGAAGCCCGTGATCCGGGGTATTACATGACAAAAGAGCGGATACACGCCTGGAGCCGTCTTATGCAACAGGATCAACAAGATTCCGCACTTTTTGTCACCACCAGCAGGTCTGTTTTTGAGTCCCTGATCGACAGTACCCCCGAGGCGGAACTTGTGGATGTTTTAGATGGCATACCCGTGGTTGACAATGAGGTTGAAGAGTTGAAAACATGGCGGGATGAATTAATGAAACACCTTGAAATGCTTGCGACTGTTGTCTGGATTGCAAAAACCGACCCTATTATTACTGTACCCGAAATCCCCGGGTGCGAGATAAAAGCTTCATTAACACTCTATATTGTACCCGGTAAAACACCGCACGAATTCTTTAATCGTTATGTGGAGCACGATGTAGTTAACGACAAAGAGAAATACCAGAAAGTAAAATTAAAAAATACTCTGTTAGGGCTTATCCAAAAGAGTCGTTGATCAGAAGCGTTTTATTTCTACACTATATACCAATGCGGAACAATGGAGACGGTTATATCGTTGATTCTAATTTCATCATACAAGCGAAAGTCGAGTTTGCCAGGATGCTGCTCTATTCTTTTAACCATGATGGCATCATCAATCCCCACGGCATATATTGGTCCTGCCAGTATATCCCCTATAGTTGCATAAAAAATATGCCAAAAATATATTTCATTAAAACATTTCTAT
>CAZDAB010000835.1:0-1490 GCA_964502855.1 uncultured Desulfobacteraceae bacterium
ACTTAGTGCCCTGATTTTATTGAAATTTAAAAATCAAACTGTCAAAGATCAGTCAGGCACTAAGTAATTTTTTTCTAACCCTGCATTTACCGACATACTAAAACCCGCGAACTGTAGATCAGTCAGCTAATAAGCTGTTGCTGGACTTAGAGGATTTGACAATTGTCAAAAATAGGATTTACTTGATCTGACACTAGAAAAATATGATATTTGTATATCAATTGTTGTTGTGAATACTGTCGTACAGTGGCAAGAAACCACACGCTTTTAAATGATCCATTTTCGTGATATAGTTTCAATATATCGACAGGTTGAAGGCTGAAAGCCGGGTCACAATATATGGCATCACCTTTATTTTTTCCGAATGAGGAATATTGATCGAATCCCCCACTGTTTTTTAGATATGACTACTGAACACTATTAAAGAAGTTTGCACTCCTTCACCATTCAAGAATCATGCAAGTATCATAAAACCGCAAACCTTGCCATACAGCTCCGTCTCCGGCATTGTTCGCTTAACATTTCGTTTTTGCACGTTTAAATGCATATTTCACAATAATTTTAAAAAAAACAAATAATTAGCTTGCTTTCTCTCTAAATAAAGATTATTATATATTTAATCAATTAAGTCCTGTTTAATCTGCGGGATGGTTTCTTTCTGAAGGCACAATCCATTTGTCAAAGTGGCACCCTCCAGTTTGCGACGTTGAAAATTTTTAAGAAAGGAGGATGTTATCATGACTAATGGAACTGTTAAGTGGTTTAATGACCATAAAGGGTTCGGATTCATTGAGCAGGAAGACGGAGCGGATGTGTTTGTTCATCATTCAGCAATCAATGCAGACGGTTTTAAATCCCTCAATGAAGGCGACCGAGTTTCCTTTGATATAGAGCAAGGACAAAAAGGTCCTGCCGCTGCAAATGTCACTGTGATTTAACCTTATGTTCTGAGTAAAAAGGGCATTCCTTCTAATATTGAGGGGATGCCCTTTTGTTTGGTTTGAATTTATACCTTCACAACTCGCTATCATCAGGCCTTAAACTCAACAAAGTCCGCTCGGAGATCCTTTTAAGCCTTTTTTTGACTGTATTATTCAATCTGATCGGGTTTATGCCTGAAGAATCTATAATTGGAAAGACAGCACGCCGGAAATAGATGGACAAAATCAGAAAGTTTTTTTTGAATTTAAATCATCATCAACAGGTGATTAAAGCAAATCCTAAATTACTCAAATCAAATTTTGACTCGATTCGGGTAAGAACTTAATACGAAACATGTTTTAGGTGAAAAAATGAGCACAAACTTTTTAAAAGAAATTAGAGAATCTTTCATGATAAGCAAGACCGAACTTGCTAAAAAGTCAAATATATCATCACTCACGCTTACAAGAATAGAACAAGGTAAATCCTGCAGAATTGAAACAAAACGAAAAATCCTTTTGGCCTTAGGGTTGAAAATTTCTGATAAAAACAAAGTGTTTCATTAATCA
>CAZDAB010000836.1:0-1486 GCA_964502855.1 uncultured Desulfobacteraceae bacterium
ATACTATAACAATGTTAAGTGGTTAGGTATACTCACAACATAAATTCTCTTATCAGTGGTTTGGTTGCGGTTGTGATTTGCAAAAATATCTAAATCAGCTCCATTTTCGTCATTCTGTCGTTAAATCAACTTGTTAGTCCGGTCAGACCCTCAAAACACAGGACGACGGGTTCTGGGCCCATTAATCCTGGTTCGAATCCAGGTCTCTTTGCCACGTAATTTCAAAGGGTTACGGATATCATGCAGCAACCCTTTTTATTTTTTCTAACCGATTTTTAATTTGAACTTTTGAAGGGCATGATATACGTTGCCACATGATCTCAGAATATTTGGGTTTGCGGGCTGGGCTTTGGTGGCGGGAATATAACACTGTGAGGCCTCACAGCATCCTGGATTATCGCCTTCCAGCACAAGAGGCTGTTTTGCCTTTATACTTTGATCCGTTTTTGATTATCATCCTCACATAAGAATTTCGTTCTAATTCTAACCTAAAATGTGGTATAAAATTGGGTGTATGTCATGTGATTAAAGTGATTATTGTTGTGGGCCAATTAGATATAAATCAAGCCGCTAAAATTGTAAAGATCGAAAGATCAATAAATCGTTAGATAATTCACTTAAATGACAAAGTTAAAATAGGTTCTATCCATAAAAATAATTGAATCATAACAAATTGTAATTTCAGCTAATATTTACCACATGAGATGTTTTATTTTCATGAAAATCGGCCCTCATTCAGGAATGAATTTGGAAGATATTGTTAAATCCAAAATTAATGAAGAGTCTATTCATGGGGTTTCATTTTGGGGCTATTCAGGTAATTTCTGCCATCCAAACCTTGTTCACTCTTTTACGAACTACTCACTTCAAAAGATTGGTAAACCACCAAAGTTAGCTTTAATTGAAACGAGTTCATGCTACTTTTCGAACATTGGCTTTGTTAATGAATACAGTTCTAACAATAAAGATTATTATAAATTACCGCATCCTATACAATTACAGAATTGCAGATATTCATTTGTGACAAAATCAACAAAAAAAGTGTCTTTTCTTTTCGATATGAACAAATTTAGAGTTTTTGGAGGAAGTAAACATGGTATTCATTTGAATGAATATTTTAAATATAGGATAAACAAAGTGTGTGCAACTTCGGAATCGCCGATTGAGCTCCAAGTTTCTAAAGGTGCTCAGGATACTATTAAGATATCGTATATTTCTGATTTAGCTGATCCTTATTGCATATGGGTGAAATAGTATGATTAGAAGATATAATAGAGTGGGGATGATATTAGACCTTGATAATACCCTATATGATTGGTTTAAGTTTTGGGCTACTAGTTTCAGGGCTATGGTTCATACAATAAATAAAAATACTAATATAGAGGAGAGCATTATATATGATGCATTTAGAAAATTGTATAAGAAACATGGATGTAATCAACGGTCAGGAAGTTTACCAAAAGCACCGGTTTAAAAGTTAACCACT
>CAZDAB010000837.1:0-1485 GCA_964502855.1 uncultured Desulfobacteraceae bacterium
CTCCTGTTTCAGGGGGGATAACACCCTCCCAACTTGCGGAATGGATACTTGAAGATAACCTGAACGTCAGGCTGAATCTCCAGCTACATAAAATCATATGGCCTGACAGAATGAGAGGGGTATAACAGCTTTAGGTTATGGTTGATTTGCCGGTGTTCATTTCAATCATTCAGCCCTCGTTGAAGCCGTATCTATGTCGACAATTTTGCTATTCAGGTAATCTTTGGTTTGATATCTCGTAACCTTCATTAATTTTTTGGTGATCTGTCCCATCAGACCCACCTGATCTTTAATCTTCTTGATATTTTCATGAATTGGGTTGTCTTCTTTAATGTCAGTCAATAAAAGTTCGGAATTTGCAGAAATAACCTGTAACGGCTGGTTCAATTCATGGCATATTGCGCCGGTAATTTCAAAAATCACTTGAAGTTTTTCTTTTTCCAGCAACTCAGTTTGCAATTTAATAATACGGCGACCCACATCAATCCGCGCACGCAATTCATCTTTATCAAACGGTTTTAATATATAGTCGTCGGCTCCGGAACTAAGCCCTTCCACGATATCGTCCTTTTCTCCTCGAGCGGTTAACAAAATGATATATATTGGTTTGTTTCCAGATTCCTGCCGAATCCGCCTGCATAACTCCACGCCTTCCATGCCGGGCATCATCCAGTCCAGAACCGCAAGTCTGGGCGCACCTTCTTCCCTCATCTTATTCCATGCGTCGTCCCCGTCACTAGCAGAAACGACATCATAACCCCACTTGATCAGTATGGCTTCCAGAATATGGCGGGATATGGAATCGTCTTCAGCAATCAATATTTTCATAACATTTCTCTATTATGGTCAGTCCTACGATTTAGCAGATAATACGTCTCGGAAATTCTACAATTGGTTGAAATTAAAAATCTTTTAATAGCTCCTGGTTTATGCCACCAAAATGGAAAAATGGAATATTGGAATGTCGGGAGTAAGGGCGGAAATAAACCATTTTAATTGTGAAAAACTCCTTCAAACCCATCAATCCATTACTCCATTATTCCAGCATTCCATTATTCCAATTGGGGCGAAGCCCCTGACTTGCTTTTTTGATGCGCTTTGCACCATCTATCTTAAAATGATTATACGTATGAATAAAAAATGAAAGGTGAAAGATCAATACTTTATTTTTAAGACGTGCCCCATCTTTTTTTATTCCTGAGTTGAGCGATTTTTTGCGAAGAGATGTGCTGAGATCTTGATGCATAAGGGTTTGCGAAAACCACAGGCATACCCGTGGATATGCCGAGGAATTTCGCGGATCCTCGATGCACAAGAGATCGGTGCAGATCGAGTATAAAATCGCTCAATTCGAGTATAAGTTCGAATCCAAACGAAATGACTTGCAATCCCATTTTAGGTGCCTTAAATTCAACCTAAGTTGAGCGATTTTTTGGGAAGAGATGTGCTGAGATCTTGATGCATAAGGGTTCGCGAAAACCGCAG
>CAZDAB010000838.1:0-1484 GCA_964502855.1 uncultured Desulfobacteraceae bacterium
TATCGGGTAGCAGGGAATCAAGGCCTCTTCCCAGGGCAATTTTTTTTGTTTTTTTAAATTGTGACCCGGCTTCTTCTTTTTTCTTCTTTACGTTTTTCATATTAATTTAACGAATGAATTTAGTTGGTTATTTTTGGCAAATGTAATTTTTCGAGACGTTCAATTAATGCGCCGGAACTTATTGAGAACTTACTGACACATAATCTTGGTTCGATCAAATTGGGCGGTGAATTTCATTGGCCATTATTTCTTTGGCCAGATTAAAATAGCTTTGTGCCCCCGGGGAAGCGGCATCATACAGCAAAATCGGTTTCCCGAAACTCGGCGCTTCACCCAACCGCACATTCCTTGGAACCATGGTCTTGAATACCAGATGTTTGAAATATCTTTCAGCATCTTCAGCAACCTGGTGAGACAGGTTTGTCCTTTTATCAAACATGGTAAGAAGAATACCGACAATTTCCAGTTTCGGATTCAGATGATGCTTGATCCGCTTCATGGTCTGTAAAAGCTGCCCCAGACCTTCCAGTGCATAAAATTCGCACTGAAGGGGAATAAGCATAAAATCAGCCGCAGTCAAAGCGTTGACTGTAAGAAGACTCAATGAGGGCGGACAGTCGATTATTATGTATTCAAATGAATCCGTAAGTTGGGCCAAAAGTTTCTTTAACACCATTTCACGTTTGGGTTTTGACATCATTTCCACTTCAAAACCGATCAGCTCCACCCGCGAAGGGATGATTTTCAAGGTATCTATATCGCTGTTTAAAACCAGATTTCTAGCGGCAACTTTACCAATCATTCCGTGGTATAATGTATGATAAATCTTGTTTTTGTCTAGGCCAAGACCGGTGGTGGCATTTCCCTGGGGATCGCAATCTACAAGGAGCGTTCTTTTTTCAGAAACCGCGAGTGCTGCGGATAGATTTACCGCTGTAGTGGTTTTGCCAACGCCTCCTTTCTGGTTGGCGATACATATAATATGTGTCATAATTAAAAATCCTATCATAAAACGTTTGGTTTGAAAAGCATGAAAGGGTATGTATTGATTATTGACGATTGAAAAAAAAGATATATTTTTAGTTAAATATTACTCTAAATGAGCGAAAATCGAGGATGCCCCATATTCGAGGCATCAAGGGCGTGGTCGCCTACTGCGAGCCCTTGATAACCAAGAAGATGGAGAGTCATCGGCTTTCCTGAAAGGTAAACCAAATGGGTTTTTTTTAATAAATTTATATCCCATTTATAGAAAAGTTATGAAAATGCATCTGAAGTGACTAAAATGAATAATAAATTAAAAATATAAAATATTTTTCCCCATTTTGTTTACGATCAATTAGAGTATTAATTTATGAGGTAGTTATGCAAGTTATCAGGAAAGCATTTTTGCTCTGTTTTGTTTTGATTTTCATTGCCAACATTCTTTTTCCAAAAGGGGCGTTGTGTATTACCATACAAGAGGAAGAGGAAATGTCCCGTGA
>CAZDAB010000839.1:0-1483 GCA_964502855.1 uncultured Desulfobacteraceae bacterium
TTAAAGCGGTATAATATAACCTATATACCGGATTTGGGGCCGTTTGAAGTATCGGCCAGGCTCACGGATCCCGACGGCAGGCCGGGATTAACGGACGTTGACCTCAAGGTGGGCAATGAAGCGTTGGCCAGGGCAAGGTTCACGGGTTCGATCCGGGATCTCATAAAGGGCAAAGGTCTGGATATCACGGTCACGGGAAAGGGCCGATCCATTCCTGATATTTTAAAGCGGTATAATATAACCTATATACCGGATTTGGGGCCGTTTGAAGTATCGGCCAGGCTCACGGATCCCGACGGCAGGCCGGGATTAACGGACGTTGACCTCAAGGTGGGCAATGAAGCGTTGGCCAGGGCAAGGTTCACGGGTGCGGTCAAGGATATCACGGCCATAAAGGGAATGAATCTTAATTTTGATATTCAGGGCAAAGATCTTGCAAACCTAAAAAAGATTACCGGTAAGCCGATGCCTTTTAATGGCCCCTTTTCCGTTTCCGGCAACGCCCTCGCCCTTACGGCAAAATCTTACAAGATCTCTGACCTCAAAGCTTTAATCCAAGAGGACGATCTAAATGGATCGATAGAAATAAATCTGGATGCCAAGAAGCCACAGATCATGGCGGATCTTTCATCTCAAAAACTTGATTTGCGTCCCCTGTTGTCAAAAAAAGGCAACAAGACCGGCGAGCCGGAAAAGGATGCGGCCGAACTTACTGCCAGAAAGGGTAAAGTTTTTCCCGATACCCCTTTGCCTCTAAAAGTGTTGACGCAGGTCGACGCAGAAATTGAACTCAACGCAAAACATCTCTTGCTGCCACTATTGTTTCTCAGTGACACTACCGCGCATATTGTTCTCGAGGATGGACACCTTACCGTGACTCCCTTGAAATTGGTCATGGGTGGCGGCACGCTTGCCGGCCATTTTGATCTTAATGTTCAGGGCAAAGCCGCCGAAGTGGCCACGGCACTCAAAATCGACCGGTACGAGCTTGGCAGTATGCTCAAAAAGCTGGGGATTAATGACTCGCTCCAGGGCAATATGGATATGGAACTGGACCTTAAAAGCCGGGGAAACTCCATAGCAGAACTTATGTCCGGACTAAACGGTAAAACCATGATGGTCATGGGTGATGGGAGCATCAACCAAAAAGCCATCGAACTCCTGGGAAGCGATCTGAGTTCCGGCCTTTTACAACTCCTTAATCCCTTGAAAAAAGAGGAAAACTACACCAAAATCAACTGCTTTGCCGGCGGATTTGACATTAAAAACGGTCTGGCGCAAAGCAGTGCACTGATATTGGATACCCCTCAGGTTAGTGTGGTCGGGTATGGTAAAATCAATCTTAAAACAGAGAAAATCGATCTGGTATTCAATCCGTCCCCAAAAAAAGGGGTGGGCATCAATGGCCTGGCCAAGTTCAGCTTGAGTTTTGGTGAGTTAACAAAAACACTTAGACTTAAGGGAACCCTTTCCAAGCCTTCTC
>CAZDAB010000840.1:0-1476 GCA_964502855.1 uncultured Desulfobacteraceae bacterium
CTCACCAGAGAAAAAGTGGATCAAATCGCTCCGGAATCAACCCTTTTCCTGCCGGGCTTCGCGGCAATGATCCGTGACAATCTGGCTGAGCAAAGCGGCCGGTCTGTGAAGGTCGGCCCGGTATGCGCAGCCGAACTTCCTGTTTTCTTTGGAAAAAAATACTGGAGGTTGGCTTAGGGCTATTCTTTTATCTTCTTTTCTCGGAACTGAAGATAGACATCGCGAAGTGCCGTATATGGATCTATGGCCGAGTTTTTGAGGGTCTCGTAATCCCCTATGCGAAATGAGGTGTTATTGACGGTATCAAATGCCCTTACGCCAATAGAGGCTTCAGCCGGCTCAACATAGCTTACAGGATCCAAAAAAAAGTCCCCCGCCCTTCCAATTGAATCCCGCAATGTGGACGGCCCCAGTATCGGCCACACAATGTAGAATCCGTTTCCAAGGCCATAGTTCGCAAGGGTTTGGCCCAGGTCTTCTGAATCAGGACGGATAAGTCGGGGAAATTTATCAGCCGGACTCCCGAACCCAAGAACACCTATGGTGGTGTTTATAAAAAACCTTTGAAATTCAACCGCCGCAGCATTCGCTTTTGCCTGAAGGATGCAGTTTACCAGTCTTATCGGAGTGGTAAGGTTGCGGAAAAAATTTTTTACACCGGTTCTGATAAAATCCGGAGCAATTGCCTTGTATCCCCTGGCCAGAGGTTTAACCGCCCAGAAGTAAAGCTTGTCGTTGAAATGAAACATGGCCCGGTTCCAGGGGGAAAGGGGGTCTGCCACCTGTAATTTTCTTTCTTCAAATTCCTCTTCAAAAAATTCTTCATCAGAATTATCTTCCATTTCCGGGTCTGATGGCATTTGTTCAGTCTCACCGGTTGTGATTTGCCGGTTCTGATGACCTTGCAGCTCTTCCGATACTGCCTGGGAAGGGCTCACCGGTCTATGGGCACACCCTGTGGACAAAAAAACAAAAAACAAAAAAAGCACCACTATAGAAGTCCGTTGTCTTTTTTCCATATTATTAAATACCTTTCGTAACCGTTCAAGGATTTTTTGAAATCCCAAATTCAAATCACCAAAGATCAATTAAATCACAAATTCCAACTACCAAATTCCAAATAAATCTCAAGCATCAAATTCCAAACCGGTTCAACGCGCAGCGCAGGCACTTGCGCCGCGTGTTGAAATTTATTTGTTATTTGGAATTTCCACTAACTCAACTACTCCGTGAATGGATACCACCTTTTCAACCCGGGCGAAACTTCTTTTGCTTCATGCCCAAACGGTTTAAAAACCACTATCAGTTGCGGTAAAAGCGTCAGGGCGGCGATTAAGGCAATCAACATTGCCAATCCCGTTAACAGGCCGAAATAAATGCTTGGAATAAAATTGGACAAAACCAGAATTGAAAAACCGATAATGATTGTCACCGACGTATAAAACATTGCATGGCCGATGCTTCCATGACACCGAT
>CAZDAB010000841.1:0-1475 GCA_964502855.1 uncultured Desulfobacteraceae bacterium
ACAAGGTATATAAAATAGTCGCGGATTAATTCGCAACTTACACCGGAAGGATTTGGGCAAGAAGAGGTAGTTATTCTGCTTTTTAACATCTATATGGCCTTAGCTTGTTAAGAAAAAACTTCTTCTATAGATCGAAAGATGGATAAAAAAACCAATTTCCGTCTTAACCCATGAAGTCTTGACAAGTGACCCGTTAGTTCCGGCTTGCGTTTTCAACCGCGAGAGTCAGCGCTTAACGCGTCTGAACCAAACGACGCCAGAGGCGGGCAAGCCTCGACAATCGCTCAACTTAGGTAAAAGGCAAACTGCGCTAACTGCGGGGTTTGTTGGCTGGGCCGAACCGTCCATCTCAACCTTCCGGTATGATAGCTGCCGATTCTACATCATACATGCGCTTCTTCTGAAGGGAGCTTCACACGATGTCCGATCGAAATGTAAGTCGTACGGCACTCGGAACCGCCTACATGCGAGCTGCCCATCAGTTACTTGATGCACCGCCGCGGATTCTTGAAGATCCTCTCGCCGTGCGGCTGCTTGGCCCGGCTGCCGTGCAGCGGATCAACGCGACAGTGGAGAGATGTCAAACACCCGCGATGCGGGCCTTGCGTGCCCATGTCGTCCTGCGTTCACGGTTCGCTGAGGACCGGCTTGCCGCTGCGGTTCATCGCGGCGTAACCCAGTATATCCTCCTCGGCGCGGGTTTCGATACCTTTGCCCTCCGACAGCCTGCCTGGGCGCTACCATTGCGGATTCTCGAAGTGGACCACGCAGGGACTCAAACCACGAAGCGCGCCCAACTCGCCGCCGCCGGTCTTACAATGCCGGAGAACGCCGCCTTCGCTACCATCGACTTTGAACACGAGACGTTACGCGATGGCCTTCTGCTGTATCAGGTTTCGTTGGACGAGCCGACCTTCTTCTCCTGGCTGGGGGTGACCATGTACCTGAAAGAAGACGCCATTGATGCGGTGCTGAGGTCGGTCGCAGCGTTTCCATGGGGAAGTGAGATCGTGCTAACATTCGCGCCGCCGCCAAGCGACTCCCCGTCGCCATTTGGCCAACGTGCGGCAAGTCTCGGTGAGCCGTGGGTGAGTTACTTCACGGCTGATTCGCTTGAGGCAAAGTTACGGGGCGCAGGTTTTTCCAGGGTGGAGTTTCTTTCACCCGCAGAGGCTGAGGCCCGATACTTTCGGGACCGTTCCCACGACCTTTCCGTCCCGAGGCGCACGAACATCGTCTGTGCGGTGCGGTAAAAATGCGATGCGATTCGCAGGTAGTATGTGCTAAAGTGCGTGCAAGAACCATCGTTGCTGTCGCGAGCACCGCTCGTGCGGCCCAACATCTATATGGCCTTAGATTGTCAAGAAAAAACTTCTCCTGATGCCTCGGATAACCTTAAACACGGAGCAAAAAATAATTAACGTCTCGGAAATTCTACAATTTGTTGAAATTAAAGATCTTTTAATAGCTCCTGG
>CAZDAB010000842.1:0-1473 GCA_964502855.1 uncultured Desulfobacteraceae bacterium
TTTCATAGATTTTTAAATTGTCAAACTCGACAGCTTAACAAGCGAAATGTAAGCTAAAAGCCACTTAGAGATTTAATTTGCTGAATAAAATATAGCCCCAAAAAAAATAATATGAAGATTAGAGCTAAAGATATGTTTTACTAAAACATTCTCTTAGAATTTTGTCTTTGAACTTTTTCGTATTCATATAAATCACCGCTTAAGGTAATTCATCGATCCATGAGCCTCCTTTAAGCCACTTCTTACCCATCTCTTTTAATTTGCCACTGCCTTGAAGACTGATCATAAAATTCTGAACCCAGTTGATCAACAGTGTATCTTCGGCCATGGCGATGCCTAACGGTTCGAAAGTGAGGGGTGACTCCCCTGACATCAGCCCCTTATCTTGGTAGCGGTAAGCCGTCAGTTCACAAAAATAAAAATCAGCTACAATAACATCGATCTTGCCTGTGAAAAGAAGATCAATTGCCTCTTCGTAGGAATTAGTAAGGATCAACTTTGCTTTAGATATTAACGTCTCGACAAATTTCTGACTGGTAGAATTCTTTAGAGCTGCAACAGTAACCTCCGGTGTATCCAATCCCTTCGCCTGTTGCAAGGCAGCATACTTTTCGGCCACAGCCAGGATTCCCTTTCCAGAAACATAATACGGACCCACAAACGCCACCTTTTGATTGCGCTTCGGGGTTATGGTCATGCCAGACAGGATTATGTCTACCTGGTTTGCCTCGAGAGCCGGTAGAAGCTTTGCAAATGGCATTGAAACAAATTTTATTTTAACACCCATTGCATCGGCCATTGCTCTCGAAATATCAGCATCCAGTCCGATGATCTCACCTTTTTTTGTGGTGGCTGTCATCGGCGGCTGTGCTCCGCTTGTGCCAACCACCAACTCTCCTTTCTTCATGATACGATCCATGACAGGACCTGCCGAGGCAGCCATGGCAAAAATTAGAGAAAATGCAGATAATAACGCAACGAAAATGATTGTTTTTTTCATCATACTTCTCCTGTTTTGTTTCTTTTAAAAGTTAATGGAATATATGGATTTCGTCTGGGTATTAAAAAACACATAACACCTAAATTGTTTGATATTTATACAATATTCCTCACAAGAAAAATAAAAAGGAACCTCGTATCTGGTCGTTTGTCCGCTCGAACTATCATTACATGTATCTTTGCCAATATTTGTGCTATAAAATATTTAACAGTGATTGTGATATAATTAATTCAAAAGCTTCTTCGCTTCCCTCACTCGTATTCTTTTTCCGTTTTTGAAAGCTACCACAAAAGCTCCGACGAATCCCTTCCTGCGAAATTCTGACTGTAACCGATATGCTGATTGTAAATCTTTTTGGTTTCCTACAGTATATTTGTACAGGCCGCTGTCTTTATATTCCCATACATTTTTTAGCCCATTAAATTCTGGGGAATTTGTTTCAAGACGAGTGCTTGAAGCAATAATCTGGACCT
>CAZDAB010000843.1:0-1469 GCA_964502855.1 uncultured Desulfobacteraceae bacterium
GGCATCCGACTCGGATTGATTTACTTTACAGCCCAGTGTGGTGATCGTAAACTTGGGGAAATGATTCTGTATACTCGATACCGGATGCGAGCGTACCCTTTTTTTTCGTTTTTTCATCAATTTTTATGCAATACTCAGATAATAACGGATTTTATATACACTGGGAATATATCTTTTATCAATAGAAAAAGCGGCCAAATACTATTTGATAGGGCATTTCTTCAAATGCAATACAAAGGAGTGATGGGGAAATGACATCTTAATTCCTATAAAAGGTTCGAAATCCTTATCCCGAAATCTACGTCCTCCAGTTTTTCAGGCTTTAAATAGTGATAAAAGTATGTTAAAAGAAATAATTTTGAGATTAAAAGCAAAATTATGAAAAAATCCTAAGGCCGTTAACCCTGAATCTTTGAACCGTGAATGCTTACGATATGTTGAACCACCGTAAAGACGGCCTTTAAAAAAGGAGCAAAACTGACGGCTTCGTAAAAAGTCCAATTTCTGCGTTGCGCTTCATTTCGTGTTCACTGCGGCGTACATAAGTACGCCTCATTCCACGAAATTCGCGACGCCTTTTTATCCCGCCTCTGTTTGGCGGGGGAACTTGAACTTTTTTCTTTGCCGTCCCAATTTTGACTTTTTACGAGTCCATCAAAACTGCTTCTGAAAAAGAAAAGGTTGAAGGGGAAGACATAAAAGCGTTAATGAATGAATAAGGATCAGGGAGACTCTCTCATGGGAAAAAATATCGGTTTTATCTCCACACGATTTGCCGGAACCGACGGCGTTACTCTGGAGACCAGTAAATGGGCCCAGGTGCTCAAGCAAATGGATCACCAGTGTTTCTGGTTTGCCGGCCGGCTGGATAAGGATCCGAGACGCAGTATGCTGGTGCCCGAGGCTTTCTTTCAATACGAACAGAATCAATGGATCAACGAGAGAATTCTGGGGAAAAAAGCACGTTCATTGGAAGTCACTGATACGATCCAAAGCATGAAAGCGGTTCTAAAAACTCGGATAAGAGAATTTATTGCAAAGTTCTCCATTGATTTGCTGGTATCCGAAAACGCGTTAACCATTCCCATGCATGTTCCTTTGGGCATTGCCATAACTGAAATCATCGCTGAAACGCAAATTCCCACTATTGCCCACCACCACGATTTCTACTGGGAGCGGACGAGATTTTTCGTCAATGCCGTGGGAGATTACCTTCGTATGGCATTTCCGCCGAATCTGCCCAACATGGAACATGTGGTCATCAATTCCGCGGCTCAGGAAGAACTGGCCCTTCGCACCGGCATAGCATCGACCATTATTCCCAATATTCTGGATTTCGACAACCCGCCTGCGGTGGACAGTGAACGAACATTGAAACTCCGGCAGTCCATCGGTCTTAACCCGGATGATATTATGATCCTTCAGCCCACCCGGATCGTCCAGCGCAAGGGAATCGAGCATGCCATTGA
>CAZDAB010000844.1:0-1466 GCA_964502855.1 uncultured Desulfobacteraceae bacterium
GAACAGTGACCTCAACGATTCCCTCAGAGGAAGTTGTCAAGTCAGTCATCCAGCCTAAATTCACCACCAAAATTGTAGAAGTATTATAAACCATAGGTTTATAAAGATTTAGATGTAATACTTGGGTGCAAGCAAAATTGCCATAGAACCTTATTAATAAAGGAATTCGTAAAATTAGGCGGTGGATTTTGGCCAGGAGGAGTACTACCATAATTTTCGCTTTTTCAGCAATAGCGCGATTTATCGAATAATTATGTCAAAGAGCAGAAAGCGCACGGTTGATGCAATGCTCTTAGCCGCATGACGGCACAAAACTTTGGACTGTTGAGTTATGAAAATTTTACTATTAAACTAAAACCTTACTTTTATATCAAAAAAGTCTTTTTGTCGATAACTTTTTGCACCTTATCCCTTATCCCAAAAAAAAACATGTCAAAACCAACTGGGGCGCCTGGATCTAAATACTTACAACCATTTGTTTTAATTGCTGAATATCTATTGATCAATGATAAACTATTTGAAAATAAAGTCAAGTTATTGATGTGGTCAATTTTGTGCAATTCCCATAAAAAACACACCCGACCTTTCCGAGTTTCTGTTATCTTATTGACACAAACGTGTACTTTGTATACATCTCACCGTAATGAAATCATCTGTTACAAACAAAATGATATCCGGGTGGTGGACACAAGGCCACACAGAGCCCGAAGTTGGAGATCATGCGGTCCGGTCGGCAATACTCCGGATGACGCAGCCGGTCAATCTGTTGAACCTCGACGGTCAGCTTGCCATAGGGCGGGGAGGCACCATAACCATCGGCAAAAAGATTCCGTCACAACCCGCAGGTTATCCCTTATATGCATATGTTCCCCCACTGCCCCCTGAAAATTTAGGTGATCCCCGATTCAAGAAAACATATAATCTTCATTTTGCCTATATTGCCGGCGCCATGGCCAACGGAATTACATCCGTTGAAATGGTGGAAAAAGCCGGGCGTGCCGGAATGGTTGGTTTTTTCGGCGCTGCCGGTCTTTCTCTTAATCAAATAGAAGCGGCAATCGACCAATTGCAGAAAAATTTAAAGGAGATCCCCTTTGGGTTTAATCTGATCAACAGCCCCAACGACCCTGAATTAGAAGCGGCTGTGGTTCGGCTCTATTTAAGGCGTGGGATAACCCTTGTCAGCAGTTCGGCATACCTGGATCTGACACTTCCCTTGGTACACTTTCGGGTAAAGGGAATCTATCGGGATAAAAACGGTACTGTTGTTTGCCCCAACAAGGTTATCGCAAAAGTATCCAGGGTTGAAGTTGCCGGAAAATATTTTTCACCGCCGCCGGAGAAACTTCTGGCACAATTGGTGGCAAGAGAAATGATAACGACCGAAGAAGCTGACCTCGCAAAATCGATCCCCATGGCCGAGGACCTGACTGCGGAAGCAGATTCCGGCGGACACACGGATAACC
>CAZDAB010000845.1:0-1464 GCA_964502855.1 uncultured Desulfobacteraceae bacterium
TTTCAGAAAACTTTCCGGCAGGACGTTACTTAAACTGGGATTATGACGAGGACCGGCAGGATATCCGGTTATTTTTTGCGTATAGAAAGCTTGGGAGTTGCTGATTATTCCTCTTATCCCTTACTTTGTTACAGCTAATTTGAATATTTGCCTTGACTTTATAGCATATATGGAAAATCTACATTCATTTTATAAAGGACTTCTTGCGGAACATATTGTCGGGCAGGAATTGCTTGCAATAGATATGAAAACATCACGGAAGCCCTCATTTTGGATAAGAGAAAAAAAACAATCAAACGCTGAAGTCGATTTTATCGTTCCCTTCAAACAGCATATCATTCCCGTGGAAGTCAAATCCGGAAAAACCGGCACGCTCCGTTCTCTTCATCAATTTATGATAAGAGCCGATCATCCTTTTGCCGTTCGATTATATGCAGGTTCCGTCGAAAAGACGCAAACATTAACACCGGACGGAAAATCATATACCCTTCTGAATCTTCCATACTTCCTTGCCGGAAAACTATATGATTATATAGATTGGCTGATACAGGATTAACGGGTTTGACGGCAAAGATATCTTAAGGGAAAGGAACGAGAACAAAACAACTCTTGCCAAGTGAGGAAGCAGCTGTTGAGATGGATGGCGCTGCTATTCGTCTAATCCCCGCATGGAAGTGGCTGCTTGATTTTAATCCTTGATACGATCTTTTGTGTCATTAAAGAACGTATGAATACAGAACCGTCCTGGGTTTCGGTAGTTCATTTTTAAAACTAATAAAGTTAGTTTTTGTTTTTCGCAAAAATTGTGCACGTCCAGCACGAACGACCCAAGGATTAAGTAAGAGTTTTTCCATTTTGTAATTCTTTAAGAAAAGATTTGGTGAATTTCTCAATATTTTTTAATTGTGTCTTTGCATACTTATCAACACTCATACTTCCCACTTATGGGGGTGCGGCGGATTTGGAGGTGCGGAGCACCGGAAAAGCCGTTCAGTCACAGCTTGCTGTGGCGATACACGATAACTTTGTTAGCTAAGTCAATCGACAAATATAAACCTAACTCGACAACCAAGCTTCTGCTTCTGCTTTTTGGTTTCTATCAAAAGCTTTAATTTCTAATCCTGGGAACAAGGCTCCCTCAAATTCACTTACTTTCTTTAACCAGGTCTTATCAGTTAATACCGCTGCACGATCAAATTTTTTCATCAGCCTTAACATCTCAGGAAGCCGAGAAAATTCGATTCTTATTGCACCAAGTGACGGAAGATGAAAGTCGATAACTTCATACAACATTTTGCCATTTTCAATATTCTTCGACTTGCTGACTAATTCGTCTAATGCAATTTCCATATCTTCAGCGTTCAACTTTCCACTCATCTCAATATCTAAACGATTTATACCATTTGGTATTACTTTAAACATAAGCACTCCTATTCATGGGTAATGGTGATAGCCCAACAAGTG
>CAZDAB010000846.1:0-1463 GCA_964502855.1 uncultured Desulfobacteraceae bacterium
TGCCAATGCAAAAACATACTTTAGATACACTGCTCGAACAGATTATCTGGGTGCACAATAGAAACCATCGCTCTTACCTTTCCCATCGGAAAAAAAGAATGAATAAATTATCAAAGAACATTAAGTAACGTTGTAGGGCTAGAAATAATTATATTTTTAGCGATAGCGAATTTATTTTTCCCGCCGACCGGATTTGGCATCAGTTTTGCGAGATCAATTGCAAACGTTTTGGATTTTTAATATCAGAAAGGAGGTGAACATCCATGAAAAAAATCGCGATTCTGATGTCGGTTTTAATGCTGGTTACGTTGACGACCGGTGTTGCTTTGGCAAAGGGAAAGAAGGCCGCCAAGATGAAGACCCTGGTCGGCGAAGTTGTAAAGGTCGATGCCCAGGCTGGAACCATCGTAATTAAGGCCAAGAACAAAGAGCACACCCTGAAAGCCGAACCGAAACTGCTCGAAGGGATAGAAGTCGGTCAAAAGGTAAAAATTGAAATGACCGGTGATATGTTGAAGTCGATCAAGAAAGTCGAAGCTCCCGCCGCTAAATAAATCTGTATTTGGCAATTTTACCAAGCAATCAACGGAAAAAAACCCCTCCGCACCTCCCGGTGCCGAGGGGTTTTTACTGTATCGGCAGAGGTGAACTCTATGGGATGGTTCATTAATATATACTTATGGAGGTAATGCATTAGAGAGAAATTATTATTCTGCTCATTGGCACCCCGATGTCCGTTTTCCTCAAAGTATTCACTTGAAAAAAATGTACAAACAGAAATATGGGAGCGAGATATCTAATATGAACGCTCCATTAACATATGATGCAGTCATGCTTTTGGCTAACTCTATTCGCCGTGCCAATTCCCTCGACGCTGCAAAAATACGTGATGATTGATGAATTAATAAGAACTTGCTTTTTAAAAGCGAATTTAAACAAAATATAGAATTGTTTATGGTAACTGGATGATTAAGTTTTCGGTTACAATTCATCAATTCAAAACCTGTGTTTTACTGCAATATATCCTGTATTTTGAAGTCGATTTTTATGGTTGTGATATCGAATTTCTATAGTGTCAGATTGTCGCTAAATAAAGTATAAGCCGGCCCAAACCCTACAACAAATCCACCTTTAAAAATTGACCTCGTTTTTTTTCGGATATCTTAAAATTGACAAGCATTATTGAACCATTGTATGAAAAACATGGCGTAGGCATTTTTTTCTCGTCTGCGGTCCTGCGACAAACACCGGGTTTAGCTCTTACGCCCTTGTTTTTTTTCTAAATCCGGCCTTTCAGGGATCTATGATAGATGTGGCCGGGGACCACTCCTTAAAACAAGGACCGCATCCCCATCTAATAACATTATAAAACTTCTTACAGACATATTTTCTGCTGTTTTCCTTATACCCTATAGCGCTCAGATAAATTAAGACAGTTTTGCTCAGATAAGTTGAGACATTTA
>CAZDAB010000847.1:0-1459 GCA_964502855.1 uncultured Desulfobacteraceae bacterium
TGCCGGCAAACAGCAGGAGTTTCGTCTCGGAAGAGGGGAGGTTTCCGGGCATCTCAACCGGCGATAGGGATGTGGAAACTTGAAACTTGAAACTGGATACTGGATACTGGATACCGGGTTTATCCTTAACGGGTGCTTGACTCGAAATTTTCAGGGGGACTGCGCCGTCCCAAAATTTTTGGAGCGGCCCTGATCCCCGGACCTCCTCCGGATACATGGGAATACCCCAAAGAGAATACCCGGACAATTTTTCGGGAAGGTGTCCGAGCTCTTTTATTTGATGCGAACGTCTGTCAGAACAAACCGCACAGGGATTATCCGGATAGAGCCTGTTGACCACGATATCCGTGACCGGTATTTTTGACTGTTTCAGTTCATCCAATAACGCCAGCGTTTCATGCATGCTCAAGACCTCTGCAAGCATAACCGGTACAAAACGGCAGCGTGCCGGATCTTGTATCAGCGTCTCCATTTGCTTGACCGAATCGGACAGATCCACCAGGAACTCATCCAGTTCGTCCTTAATGTAGGAGCCGCTGAACAGTTTCTTCATGTAGCGGTGTTTGGCCAACAGGGCATCCAGGGCGCCGAGCCATTTGTGGATCAACCCCGGCATGGCAAGGAGTCTGAGTGTATGGCCGGTGGGCGCGGTATCCACCACGATGCAGTCATACGTCCCGTCATCGGCCCACCTGGATATTTCTAAAAAGGCCATAAGTTCGTCAAGGCCGGGCAGGGAGAGGTCCAGAAATTGACTGATATCTTCATCATCCAGAAAAGTTCCGCGGGCTGCAATCTCCCGGAGATCCCTGTCATGCTTCTTTTTGAAGCCGGATAGACATTGCCGGGCATCAAGCTCGATGCTCTCTAAATTTTTGGGAAGCGTAAGATCGGTCAGGCTGTCGGCCAGAGAATGCGCCGGGTCGGTGGAGACAAGGAGGAATGAGTCCCCGGGATTATTTCGGGCATTGTGCAGTGCCGTCGCGGCAGCACTGGTGGTCTTGCCGACGCCGCCCTTGCCGCCGAAAAACACCAGTCGCAGCCCCCGGTCATGTAAAAAAGAGGGAACTGCTATGTCCGTTTCGGCTTCATGCTTGCTCATCCCTTTCCTCTATTCAATCGTAATAGTTCTGCCACCAGACACGAAGGCACTAAAATTATAATATAATTCATTTCCCTTCTTTAAGCCTTGGTGACTTGGTGGCTAAACTTTTGTCTTCAATCAACAATCAACAATATTCAATCGAAAATAGTCAATCATTTACCCCGGCTTCTCGATCCTGAATTTCGTCCAGACGATCGAGGAGCTTTTTTTCCAGAGTATCAAACTCCGATTCCGTAATTTTTTCGGTCTCCAGCATCATATACAGTTCGCTCAGTTCTGCGGTGATGGAATCCGCCTCGTTTACGAGCTCTTCCTGGGCAGCATTGTACATCTCGCGGAAAATCCAGAGGATAC
>CAZDAB010000848.1:0-1457 GCA_964502855.1 uncultured Desulfobacteraceae bacterium
AAAAAAGGGGGTAACCATCCGAAAAACAGCCGACTGTCTAATCGCTCAATCTGCTATAGAGCACCGATTAATCTTGCTTCACAATGACAACGACTTTGATCGCATTGCCTCAATTTGCAACTTGCGGATTTTTCCAACTTGAGAAGGATGTTGAAAAGTACTCCCTATGAAAAAAGATTTTTTACAAATAATTGTTGAGGATAAAAAACAGGAAATAGCGGCGGCAAAACACCGTTTGCCGGAAGACCTGCTCCGCGAAAAAGCAATGATCCCGAAAAAAAGACGCCCGTTTTTACAAAAACTTGCGCAACCGGGTCCATCCGGAATAAATATCATTGCTGAAATCAAACGGGCCTCTCCTTCCAAGGGGGTCATTTGTCCGGATCTGAATCCGGTTACATATGCGGTGGAATATGAACGGGGAGGAGCGGCGGCCCTGTCCGTTTTGACCGATGGGCCTCATTTTAAGGGCGACATCCATGATTTGGAACGCGCCCGGCAAAGCACAACCCTTCCGGTGCTTCGCAAAGATTTTCTGATCTCCTCCTACCAGATTTTTGAGTCTGCGGTCATGGGGGCGGATGCCCTTTTGTTGATTGCCCGTATTCTTGAGCCACAACAGTTGAAAGATTATCTTGACCTGTGCAAGGAACTTGAAATGGATGCCCTGGTGGAAATTCATTCGGAAAAGGACATCGAAAAGGCCACCCGGGCAGGCGCCAAGCTGATCGGAATAAATAACCGTAATTTGCGATCTTTTGAGACCGATATCCACACCTCAATTCGCATGAACTCTCTTCTGGAATCCGATCAGGTGGCGGTAGCTGCCAGCGGAATCCGGTCACGGAAAGATATTGAAAAAATGAATTCTTCGGGAATATGGAATTTTCTGATCGGCGAAAGCCTTGTTCGTGCGGACAACCCGGGGGCGTTCCTCAAATCCCTCCTGGGAGAAGATTCGCCCGAAAATACGCAAAGAACATCGTAACAAACAAAAGTCTTGCATTATAAATATACCGGCAATTATAATGTTTTTATCCGAACAAGCCGGGGAATTACCTAAAGCAGCTCATCACACTGTTTTTACAATTAAATGAACAAAAATAATTTTATACCACAGGTCAAGATATGCGGCCTGACCCGGGCCGAACAGGCACTGCAATGTGCGGACCTTGGAGCGGATGCCATCGGATTCGTCTTTTATCCCAAAAGCCCGAGACATCTGACGGATGATCAGGCAAAAAAAATCTGCCTGGCCTTGCCGGAACGGGTAAAAAAAGTGGGCGTGTTTGTCAATGAATCGTTTTCGAGCATCATGAATCATGTGGAGCGATGTCATCTTTCTACAGTCCAGCTGCACGGTCAGGAATCTCCCGAACTGGTTCGTCGTCTTTGCAAACAAAATCTTCAGGTGATAAAGGCTTTATTTGTTGACGGCAATCCCTCTTTAAAAAATG
>CAZDAB010000849.1:0-1449 GCA_964502855.1 uncultured Desulfobacteraceae bacterium
AAGATTAAGTTGGCGGGTCTCTTCGCTTTAATTTAAAGGAAAACTTGGTTCCCCGGTCTACTTCACTTTCAACATCAAGCCATGTATCGTAAGATTCGAGTATGCTGTGAACGATGGAAAGTCCCAGACCTGTCCCACTGGATTTTGTTGTGAAAAATGGATCAAAAATCGACTGCATACACCCATTTGTAATACCGCAACCATTGTCGCTGATTTCGATACCCACATAATTGTGTTTTAAAGGATACGTTTTAATCCCGATAACTCCTTCACGCTCAATAGACTCAGCAGCATTTAATAATAGATTCCAGATCACCTGGCGCAGATGCACCGGATCCATTTCAATCCAGATATTTGAGGCAAATTCCCTCGTGATCGAAACTTTGCCGGTACCGGTTTTGTCCTTTTCAAAAAGTTTGACGGTCTCTGTCAGAGCGCTTTCGAGGTCTATCTTTTTGATTTTACCTGTCGGCGGCTTTGCAAACAAAAGAAAATTGTTCACAAGGGCGCTTAACCTGTCTGTCTCACGCAAAACGATCTGCATCAGCTTGTCATGTTCGGGGTTATACGGAACTTCTTTTCTTAAAATTTGGATTGAACCTGACAAAGAAGCCAGAGGATTTTTGATCTCATGAGTGATACCGGCCGCCATCTCACCCATGTAGGCCATCTTTTCCACGCGTTTAATTCGATCTTCAAGGGCCGAAAGCTTGTTTCTTGTGCTTCTCAATTGTTCCGACAGAAAACCGCTCAGGAAAGCAACGGCAAAACAGGCCACCATGGTAATCACGACCTTAAAAAGCACTTGGCTCCAGGAATAATTCACGATGGCATTACTTCCATTTATGCTAACGGACTTGATAATACCGTAATATTCAAGGTCGATCAGGACGCCGTACTGGAGACTGCAAAGCACGGCCATGACCATGCTTCCCCTTCTAAAAAGAAGCATGCTCGAATAGATAATAATTACCAGATAAAGAAATGAGAAAATGCTTGCAAAACTGCCGGTAACAAAAATTATTATTGTTACCGCAAAGGTGTCGATCCCGATCTGTATATAAGCAAAGATAAGTTTTCGCTTTATATGTTTAAAAATTAATGCATAGCATAAGGAAAGCAGAAAAATGGTAACGATAAGTCCATAAAAAATCAGGAAGGGTCCTGTTAGAAGAAAAATTTCTCTACTGAAATGGAGAACCGTAGTCGATCCCAGCAACAGGGAAGTAAAAACCACCCGAAAAAACATAACCCATTCAAGCTTATGATACAAATCATCTTCGGGCTTGTTTAAGGAACCGGGCATAAAATACACGTCTCGGAATTTCTACAACTTAATGAAAATATAGGATATATTTTGAGGCCTGCCCGCTCGTGCCTTGCAATACAAGGCGGGGCGAAGCCCTAACTTGAGCGATTATTCCAATATTACAATTCGGATGAAGTGAA
>CAZDAB010000850.1:0-1447 GCA_964502855.1 uncultured Desulfobacteraceae bacterium
CTCGCTCGGGCCTTGCCGGAAACCAAAATCTACCATTTCTGGATGGACACTAACTTAGCGACTCATGAGAAAATCGAGTTGCAGAGGAGGGATCAATCGTTTTTCAATGAACCCTGACCGGTTGCTCCCAGGACACTCATCCACAACTTTCCTTTAGGATCGATCTGCTTGCGTTTTCCGGCCGAGGCACTTATGGGAAGATGCACGAAATGGTTATTCCAGCGGCCGATGAGAAGTTTTGTTTTGCCCGCCATACCTGCATGAACCGCGTCACGCCCCAAAAAGCTGCAAAAGACATTATCATTGGCATTTGCGGGCAGGCTCCGTATCAAATAGCTGGGATCGATATATTTCAAAGACACCTCGATGTTTTTGCGATTAAAATATGACAATATGGTATTTTTGAGGAACAGTCCTATATCCTGGAGCTTAATATTACCGGATTTATCATGTTCAGTTGTTTGGTCGTCAAAAAACTTTTGACCTGCGCCTTCAGCCACGACGATTACGGCATGTCCCCTGTGATTAAGACGTTTTTCAAGGGAATCCAGAAAGCCGCCAGGTCCTTCAAGGTCAAAGTCTACCTCCGGTATCAGTACAAAATTTACATCCTGCTGGGCCAGGGTGGCTGTCGCTGCGATGAAGCCCGAATGTCTGCCCATGAGTTTGATAAGACCGATTCCGTTGGGATATCCTGTTGATTCGCTATGCGCCCCCTTGATAGACTGGGTGGCAACGTCAACCGCCGTATGAAAACCAAAAGAGCGTGAAACCATGTAAATATCATTATCAATGGTTTTTGGAATTCCCACAACACTTATTTTCAGACCTCTCTGGGTTATTTCATCCGCTATTTTTTTAGCGGCCATCAAGGTTCCATCTCCTCCGACCATAAAAAGGATGCCGATGTTCATCCTTTCCAAACTGTCAATAATGTCATCTATAGACTGGGGGCCCCGTGAAGATCCTAAAATCGATCCACCCATTTCGTGTATATTAACAACAAGTTCAGGTTTAAGATCGATGATGTCATGCCCATATTTGGGGATAAAGCCCTGAAGACCATACCTGAAACCGTAGATATTTCGTACCCCGTAACTGTAGAAAAGTTCCAGAACGATTGCCCGGATAATGTCATTCAAACCGGGGCACAATCCGCCGCAGGTTACCAGTGCACAACGAAGCTTACTCGGGTCAAAGTATATTTCACTTCTGGGACCGGCCAGCTCAAAAGAGGGGAAATCTTTTCCTTTTTCGGCCAATTTAAGCAGACTGTTTAAATTTACGTCCACGATAACCCGGTCAGAATCGCTCACAAAGTTCCGGCTGAGCGCATCTTTTTCACCTCTGCGGATCGGTGATTGTATTTTAGGAGGTCCAAGGGTCGATATTGTTGTGTCAATGGAATCGAATTTCATGATGTTTCCTTTAAAATGGGGGCTAATAT